>JBKPNB010000189.1:0-14868 GCA_046732395.1 Actinomycetota bacterium
CCGCGGCTTCGAATTCGCCGCGGAACTTCCTCACCATCGCCCCCACCGGCATCGCCATCGAGTCGCCGAGCACGCACAGACAGTTGCCGATGATGTTGTCCTGGACCGAGGCGATGATGTCGAGGTCCATCGGGGTCGCGTCGCCCCGGACCACGCGCTCGAGCATCTTCACCGTCCAGTTGGTGCCCTCGCGGCACGGCGTGCACTTGCCGCACGACTCGTGGTGGTAGAAGCGAGCGGTCCGCAGCGCGAGCTCGGGGATCGAGACGGTGTCGTCGGCGACGATGATCGAGCCGGAGCCGAGCATCGACCCGGCGTCGGCCATCGACTCGAACGAGTAGGGCAGATCGAGGTCGTCGGCGGTGAGGACGGGGGCCGAGGAGCCACCGGGGAACCAGGCCTTGATGGTCCGCCCCTCGAGCGGTCCGCCGGCGAGGTCGAAGATGATCTCGCGGGAGGGGATCCCGAGCTCGACCTCATAGTTGCCCGGGCGCCGGACGCAGCCCGAGACCGACACCACCTTCGTACCGGTCGACTGCTCTGTCCCGAGGCCCTTGTACCAGTCGGCGCCGTTGGTCACGATCAGCGGCACGTTCGACAGGGTCTCGACGTTGTTGATCAGCGTCGGCCCGCCGTAGAGCCCCTGGACGGCGGGGAACGGCGGCTTCAGCCGCGGGTTGCCGCGCTTGCCCTCGAGCGCGTCGAGGAGCGCCGTCTCCTCGCCGCAGATGTAGGCGCCGGCACCGCGGTGGACGACGAGCTCGACGGTCATCCCGCTGCCGAGGATGTCCTCGCCGAGGAACCCGGCCTCGTAGGCGTCCGCGACCGCGCGCTCCACGACATCCGCGACCTCGGCGTACTCGCCGCGGATGAAGATGAACGCCCGGGTGGCGTCGACCGCGAGCGCCGCGATCGCCACCCCCTCGACGAGCAGGTGCGGATTCTTGAACATCAGCTCGCGGTCCTTGAACGCCCCCGGCTCGGACTCGTCGGCGTTGCAGCACAGGTACTTGTCCATCTCCCCACGGGGCAGGAACGAGCCCTTCTTCCCCATCGAGAACCCAGCCCCGCCGCGCCCGCGCAGGCCGGACTGCTCGAGCTGGGCGAGCAGCTCGTCGGGGTCCATGCCCCGGAACGCGCGCTCGAGCGCCCGGTAGCCGCCGTGGCGGCGGTAGCCCGCGATCGTCCGCAGCTCGGGGTCGTCGACGCCGCGGAGGAGGATCCGCCGCTCAGGCATCGCTGATCTCTTGCTCGAATCGGAACTCGCCCTCGCCGGAGCCGCCGGCCAGCGGCCGCTTGGCGAGTGCCCGGTCGGGTGCCACCTCGGCGCCGGCGCGGAGCTGGTCGACGACGGTCGGTGCCTCGTCGGTGGAGAGCGGCCCGTAGTAGCGCCCGTCGAGCGAGGCCATCGGGGCGACGTCGCAGGCGCCGAGGCACTCGAAGCCGCTCACGAAGAACTCGCGGTCGGCGCTGGAGGAGCCGCCGTGGCTCGCCTCGTGAGCATCGCAGCCGGCGGCCTCGCAGAACGCCTCGAGGAGCTCGTCGCCGCCCCGCATCCAGCACGAGATGTTCGTGCACACCAGCACCCGGTGGCGCCCCGACGGCGTCAGGTGGAAGAGGTCGTAGAAGCTCGCCACCGCCTGGAGGTCGGCGGGAGTGAGGCCCATCACCGCCGCCGCCTGGCGGATCCCCTCCGGCGTGCACCAGCCGTAGCGCCGCTGGACGGCCCACAGCGCCGGGATCGAGGCCGACCGAAGCTCCGGATAGCGGCTCATCGCCGTTTCGATCTCCTCGCGGAGGTCGTCGGGGACATCGACCTCGTGGAGCTCGGGGACCCGCTCGGCATCCTCGGGCTTCATCGAGGCGATCAGCTCGTGCCGCTGGGTGGCGGTGAGGTCGTCCGTCGGCCGAATCTCCGGAAGCTCCGTCATCGCAGCCTCACTCCACCCATGCGGCATGTGGCATGTGGCATGTGGCATGTCGAGACCCACCTGCCACCTGCGACCTGCCGACTCATCTGTCTATCCCCCCCAAAATCGGGTCGAGCATCGCCAGGTTCTGGATCAGGTCGGCGATGTAGCGGCCGACGCACATGTCCCGCAGCGCCTGTAGGTTCACGAACGAGGGGTCGCGGATGTGGACCCGGGCCGGCTTCGCGGAGCCGTCGGCGAGGATGAAGCAGCCGAGCTCGCCGCGGGGCGACTCGACCGCGTAGTAGGCCTCGCCCGGCGGCACCCGGTAGCCCTCGGTGACGAGCTTGAAGTGGTGGATCAGCGCCTCCATCGAGGTGCCGAGCTCGTGGCGCGGCGGCAGCACGTACTTGCGGTCGTCGGCCGTCCACGGGCCCTCCGGCAGCCCGGCGATCGCCTGCTCGATGATCCGCACCGATTCGCGCATCTCCTGGACCCGGACGCGGAACCGGTCCCAGCCGTCGCCGAGGGTCCCCACCGGGATCTTGAAGTCGAAGTCGCCGTAGGAGAGGGCCCGCTCGGTCTTGCGCAGGTCCCAGGGCTCGCCGGCGGCGCGCAGCAGCGGGCCGGTGACCCCGAGGGCGAGGAGCCGCTCGCGCGAGACCACGCCGACCTCGCGGGTGCGGTGGAGGAAGATCTCGTTGTTCGTCAGCAGCGCCTCGTACTGGTCGAGCCGCGAGGGAAGTTCGGCGCAGAACCGCAGCACGGCGGGCTCGAACCCGAGGGGGATGTCCTCGATCACGCCGCCCACCTGGAAGTAGCGGGTGTGCATCCGCTGGCCGGTCGACATCTCGAACAGATCAAGGACCTTGTCGCGGTCGCGGAAGCAGTAGAAGAACATCGACATCGCGCCGAGGTCGAGTGCCGAGGTCCCGAGCCAGACCAGGTGCGAGTGGATCCGGTTGAGCTCGAGGTGGATCACCCGCAGGTACTTGGCGCGATCGGGGATCTCGAGCTCCAGCAGCCGCTCGACGCAGCCGACGAACGCCTCCATGTTGAAGCAGTAGGAGAGGTAGTCCATCCGCTCGACGAACGGGATCACCTTCCAGTAGCTCTTGTCCTCGCAGTTCTTCTCGATCCCGGTGTGGACGTAGCCGACCACCGGCTTGAGGTCGCGGACGACCTCCCCCTCGAGGCTGACCAGCACCCGCAGCACCCCGTGGGTCGCGGGGTGGTGGGGCCCCATGTTCACGGTCAGGAGCTCCTGCTCGGGCGCGACGTCCTCGGCGGCGGCGGTCCGCTCGATCGCCGAGCTGCCGATCACGCTCGCCTCGCTGAACGCGGGCGCGTCGCGGCCGACCGCCCGCGTGTGGCGCTCGGCGGTGGGTTCCTTGATCATCTCCGGTCCCCCGTCGCTCATTCGAACCACCTCGGGACCTCGTGCTCGTTGTGGGTGAAGATCACCGGCTCGCCGCCGACCGGGAAGTCGCGGCGCTGCGGCCAGCCGACGTAGGTCTCGGGCATCAGGATCCGCCGCAGGTCTGGATGGCCGCGGAAGGCGATCCCGAAGAAGTCGTAGACCTCGCGCTCCTGGAACTCGGCGGTAGGGAAGAGCTCGACCGCGGAGTCGATCTCGGGGAGCGCGTCCCCGCCGGGATCGGCGAGCGCCGCGCGCACCCGAAGCCGCTCGACGCGGTCCATGTTGAGGAGCTCGTAGACGACCCCGAACCGAGGCTCGGCCGGCAGGTAGTCGACGCCGTGGAGGCTGGCGAGGAAGCGGTACTCCTGGCCGGGCTCATCGCGAAGCCAGCGCAGCGCGTCGAGGACCGCCTTGGGGTCGACGATCAGGCACGCCTGGCCGTGCTCGTGGTAGGTGCCGAGGACGGTCCCGGAGCGGACCGAGTCGAGCTCCTGGGCGATCAGCTCGAGTCCGGGGGCGTCGGGCATCTAGCGACCGCCCCCCACCTATCCGAGCGTCCTACGGGCCGCCGCGTAGGCCTCGAGCGCCTCGGCGCTCGGGGCGCCGACCTGTTCGTCGCGCGCCCACTCCTCGGTGCCCTCGGCGTTGTAGCGCCGCCGCCAGCCCGGCTCGGGGTTTCCCTGGATCATCCGCTGGAGCTTGTTGAAGCCGTAGATCAGCGCCTCCGGGCGCGGCGGGCAGCCCGGGACGTGGATGTCGACCGGCATGAACTTGTCGGCGCCCTGGACGACGGCGTAGTTGGCGAACATCCCGCCCGACGACGAGCAGGCGCCCATCGAGATCGCCCACTTCGGTTCCAGCATCTGGTCGTAGATGCGGCGGACGACCGGCGCCATCTTGATCGACACCCGGCCGGAGAGGATGATCATGTCGGCCTGGCGCGGCGAGGCCCGCATGTTCTCGGCCCCGAACCGCGCGATGTCGTAGCGCGGGCTGACGATCGCCATCATCTCGATCGCGCAGCAGGCGAGGCCGAAGGTGAGGGGGAAGACCGAGTTCGAGCGGCCCCAGGCCTGGAGCTTGTCGAGCCGGGTGGTGAGGAGCGACTCACGGACATGCTCCTCCAGCTCCTCGCCCTCGAGGTCGCCGCGCAGCAGGTCGCGCGCGCGGAGCTGGCGGACGCGGAGGTCGTCGAGGGCGCGCGGCCCCTCGAGCGGCGCCAGGCCTCGGAGCTTCTCCCGCCTCACTTCCAGTTCAGGGCCCCCCGCCGCCAGACGTAGACGAGCCCGAGCAGCAGCAGGACGACGAACACCACGATCTCGACCAGCACGAAGACCGAGTGCGCCCCCTTCAGGATCACCCCCACCGGGTAGAGGAACACGACCTCGATGTCGAACAGGATGAAAAGCATCGCCACCATGTAGAAGCTCACGCCGAACCGGAAGGTCCGCGACACGTCGCTCGGGAGGCCGCACTCGTACGGCTCGTCCTTGACCTTGTTCGGGCGCCGCGGGCCGACGAGCCCGTTCAGCAGCGCGAGGGCGGTCCCGGTGATCAGACCGAGGCCGGCGAAGATGATCACTGGGAGGTAGCTGCGGAGCACGATCGGGTGGGCTATTCGGCTCTCTTCGGGCTTCGTCCGCCCTCGTTGCCCGGGGGGACGCGACAAGTCTGTTTATACACCTCCGCCGTCGACTTTGTGCGGTCGTGTTACATAGTGCTTTTCCGCATCAGCATGCGGGATTCCCGACGCCCCCGGATGGGTTTTCGGCCCTCGCGGCAGGCGAAGCTGCGAACCTCCTCGACCGTGCTCACGGTCCACATCGTCAACGGGATCCTCGTCCTCGCGCTCAGCCTCGTGGCCGGCATCTGGGGCGCGATCGCCTGGTGGCGCCGTCAGCCGACGGTCGCCTTCTGGTACGTGCTCCGCGCCCTCCAGGTGGTCGTCGTCCTCCAGGTCGCATTCGGCTCGATCCTCCTCCTCACCGGGCGGAGCGCCCCGACCGGCCTCCACTACCTCTACGGCGTTCTCCCGCTCGTCGTTTCGCTCCTCGCCGAGGCGCTGCGCGTCGGCATCGCCGACCGCGAGCTCGAGGGGCTCGACTTCGATTCCCTTCCCGCCGACCGCCGCCGGACGGTCGCGCTGGCGATCGTCCGGCGTGAGACCGGCGCGATGACCGTCGCCGCCCTCGTCATCTTCTTCTTGGCACTCCGCGCGGTGGGGACGGCGAGCTAGCTCCCCGCGGGGCTACGCTGCCGGGGGAGCTCGGGAGCGGATGGATCGACGGTCAGATCGGCGAAGCGAATCCGTGACCGACGGATCCGCGCCGCGGCCGGCGCTCGCCGATCGTGAGGCCGTCCTCGCGTCGCTGACGACGATGATCGCCGGGGCCTGGCGCTCGTTCGACCGTCCGCGCCCGGTCGAGCCCCCGATCGACGCGGCGCTCGAGGCGAGGCTCGCCGAGCCGCTGCCGGAGTCCGGCCACGATCCCGACGCGGTGCTCGCCGACGCTGCCCGGATCCTCGACGAGAGCGTCTCGCCCTCGCGACCGCTCTATCTCTCCTACATCGGCTCGGCCGGCCTCGAGGTCGGCGTCCTCGGCGCGGCCCTCGGCGCCACCTACGACGTCAACCTCGCGGTCACCGCCCGCGCCGCCGACCTCGTCGAGCGTCAGTCGCTCGATTGGGTGGCCCAGTTCATCGGCTACCCGCACGCCGAGGGCGGGTTCACGAGCGGTGGGATGACGTCGAATCTCACGGCCCTGCTCGTCGCGCGCGAGCGGGCCCTGCCTGGCTGCCGCGAGCGCGGCTTCGCCGGGCGCCGCGGAGCGGTCTATTGCTCGGCCGAGTCGCACTATTCGGTCGTCCGCGCGGCCGAGGCGGCGGGGCTCGGCTCGGCCCACGTCCGCCGGCTCGAGCTCGACGAGCGCCGTCGCCTCCGCCCGGCCGAACTCGAGGACGCGATCGCCGCCGACCACCGTGCCGGCATCGTCCCGGTCGCCGTCGTCGCCAACGGCGGGACGACGCTGACGGGCGCGGTCGATCCGCTCGTTGCGGTCGCCGACCTTTGCGAGCGCCACGGGGTCTGGATGCACGTCGACGGGGCCTACGGCCTGCCGGCGGCGGCGCTGCCCGAGCTCCGCCCGCTCTTCGCCGGGCTCGAGCGCGCCGACTCGGTGACGCTCGACGCCCACAAGTGGCTCGGGGTCCAGAAGAGCTGCAGCGTCGTGCTCATGCGTTCGCCCGGCGGGCTCGAGGCGACCTTCGGGCACGAGGAGTCCTACATCCGCCACCGCCCCGGCGTCCAGAACGCGGTCGAGCGCACCCTCGAGTACTCGCGGCCGTTCCGGTCGCTGAAGCTTTGGCTCGTGTTCCGGGTTCACGGGGCGGCGATGCTGCGCGAGTGGATCGGCGAGACCGTCGCGCGCGCCCGCGAGCTCGCCGCGGCGGTCCGCGCCGACCCGGAGTTCGAGCTCGTCTGCGAGCCGGTGCTCTCGATCGTCTGCTTCCGCCACTCGCCCGCCGGCGTCGACGACGTCGACGCCCACAACCTCGAGCTCGCGCACGCGGTCCAGGACGACGGCCGCGTCTACCTGGCGCCGGCGATGGTCGACGGCTGCCATTGCCAGCGTGCCTGCTTCGTCAACTTCCGGACCCGGGCAGAGGACGTGCAGCGGGTGCTCGCGGTCCTCCGCGAGCTCGGGGCGCGGGTGGCGCCGACTAGTCGTAGGTGACCGTGATCGCCTGGACCGGGCAGCCGCGCTCGGCCTCCTCGACGGCCTCCCGGAGCGACTCGTCGGGCGCCGGCTCGTAGCGGAGGACGTCGTCGTCGCCGAGCTCGAAGACGTCCGGCGCCGAGATGCAGCACAGGCCGTTCGACTGGCACAGTCCCATGTCGACCTCGACCCTCATCCCGTGCCTCGCTTTGAATAATGTATCCAATTGATGTGAACGATGACGGCACGCGACCGCGGATCGCGATCACGCCGTGGCGGCGCGAACTGCCGACGATGCTCGGCGAGCGGACGACGCTCGACGCCCTCGACCCCGCCTACTCCGATCGGGTCGCCGAGGCCGGCGGGCTGCCGCTGATCCTCCCCCGGCCGCCGGCGTCCGCGGCGCCGGAGATCGCCGAGGAGGCGCTCGAGCTCGTCGACGGCCTGCTGCTGAGCGGGGGTGGCGATCTCGCCCCGCAGACCCGGGCGGCCGACGGCGGAGCCGAGGTCAAGGACGAGGACGCCGAGGCGGATCGCTGGGAGGTCGAGCTGGTGCGGGCGGCGGCGCGACGCCGACTCCCGACCCTCGGGATCTGCCGCGGCGCCCAGCTGATGGCGGTCGCATTCGGCGGGCGCCTCGAGCGCGAGCTCCCCGCCGCCGCCCGCCACCGTGACATCTACCGCCTCGACGCGGCGGAGATCCTCGCCGAGCGTCATACCGTGGCGCTCGCCGCCGGCTCGCGGGCGAGCTACGTATACGCCGAGGAGGCGCTGATCGTCAACACGATCCACCACAACTCGATCGCCGACGCCGGCGAGCTTGCGGTCGGTGCCATCGCCGAGGGCGGGCTGATCGAGGCGATCGAGCCGCGGGGCGAGCTCGCCGACTGGCCGGCGCTCGGCCTCCAGTGGCACCCGGAGAAGATGTCCGAGGCCGCGCAGCGCCGGCCCTTCGAGCGGCTTGTCGTCGAGGCTCGCCGCCATCGCTCCGCGCGAGTCGGGCGATGACGCTCCGCGGCTACACCGGACCGCTCTCCCCCGACGGCCGCGCCGGCATCGTCCCGCCGCCGCCGTGGCACTACTCGGGCGACTTCCTGATCGTCGAGTACCGGGCCGACCCAGACGCCGTCGCGGCGCTGCTCCCGCCCGAGCTCGAGACGGCCGCCGAGGAGGGCGCGATGGCGGCGATCTTCGCCGACTGGCAGTCGTGCTCGGCCGACCTCCACGAGCTGGTCGACCCGATCAACTCCCAGTACCACGAGTTCTTCCTCCTCTGCGGTTGCCGATTCGAGGGCAGGCCGGCGAGCCGCTGCCTCTACATCTGGGTCGACAAGGACTTCTCGATGTTCCGGGGTTGGATCCAGGGGTTCCCGAAGCGGCTCGGCTCGATCCACATGACCCGGACGTTCACCGCCGGCAGGGCGGCGCCGCGGCTCGAGCCCGGCGCCCGCTTCGGCGCCACCTGCGCCGCCGGCGACCGCCAGATCGCCCGCGCCGAAGTGACCCTCGAGCGGATCTCGGAGAGCGGGCCGACGGTCAACGAGCCGCCGATGCACAACACCCGCCTGTTCCCCGCCGCCGCCGGTCTTCGCCCCGACGTCTTCGAGCTCGTCCGCGCGGGGGGCCGCGAGCGCGAGGTCTCGGAGGTGTGGGAAGGCTCGGCCTCGCTTCGCCTCTACGACGACACCCTCGAGGACCTCGCGGCGATCGCCCCGCGCGAGGTCCTGCGCGGCTTCCGGTTCTCGTTCGGCTACACGGTCGACGGCACAGAGGTCGTCGCCCGCCACGACGCCGACGCGCTCGCGGATGCGACCGGCGGCGAGAGGTGAGACGGGTCCGGATCGAGCACGACGGCGGCCCCCGCGAGGGGCGCCTCGACGGCCGCCGGGTGGTGCTCGACGACGGGCCGAGCCTCGACGCCGACGAGGTGAACTGGCTGCCGCCGGTCGAGCCGCGCAAGATCGTCGCCACCCACCTCAGCTACCGCTCGCGCTGCGAGGAGTACCGGATGGCCGAGCCGCCGGCGGTCCCGTCCTACTTCCTCAAGCCGCCAACCTCGCTGTCGGCCCACGGCCGGCCGGTCGCCCGGCCGCGTGGCTGCCGCTTCCTCAACTACGAGGGCGAGGTGGCGGTGGTGATCGGCCGCCGGGCGGTGAACGTCCCCGTCGAGCGGGCGCTCGAGTTCGTCGCCGGTTACACGGTCGCCAACGACTGGGGCGTCCACGACTTCCGCCACGCCGACCGCGGCTCGATGCTGCGCGTGAAGGGGCAGGACGGCTTCTGCCCGCTCGGCCCGGCGCTCGTCGACGCCGCCGCCGTGGACCCCGACGACCTGGTGCTCCGCACCTACCGCAACGGCGACGTGGTCCAGGAGGCGCACACCGGCGCCGACCTGCTCTTCCCGTTCGCCTACCAGGTCGCCGACGTCTCGCGGCTCGTCGCCCTCGAGCCCGGCGACGTCCTGCTCACCGGTACCCCGGCGAACTCGCGGCCGGTCGAGCCCGGCGACCTGGTCGAGGTCGAGGTCGAGGGCATCGGCCGGCTCGCGAACGAGGTGGTCGAGCTCGACCGCGAGCTCGAGCCGATCGGGGTCGTGCCCGAGGTGACCGCGCAGACGCTCCACGTCGCCCTCGCGATCGACGAGACCGAGGCGGAGGAGATGGTCCGCGCGGGACGGGCTTAACCCGGTTCGGCGACCGGGACCGGCGGCTCCTCGGCGAGGTAGTCGCGAAGCAGCTTCGAGGCGGCGACGATGTGGTCGCGCATCAGCCGCTGCGCGGCGCGGGCGTCGCCGCCGGCGATCGCGTCCAGGACCGCCTGGTGGTCGTCGGCACCGGTGGCGATGAACGCCGGCGGCTCGGGCTGGGTGAGGTAGAACTGCATCGCCGCCCGGCCGCCCCAAAGGCCCTCGGCGAAGCGCAGCAGGTAGGGGTTGTGCGCCGCCTCGACCACCGCCAGGTGGAAGGCGCGGTTCGCCATGAACGCGCGGCGGAGGTCGTCGACCGAGCGCCGGTGGTCGGCGATCGCGTGGCGCATCGTCTCAAGGTCGGCGGGCTCGGCGCGGCGGGCGGCGAGCCCGGCCGCCGCCGGCTCGAGGTGGAGCCGGGCCTCGTAGGCGGCCTCCATGTCCTCGGCGCTGACCGCCGCGACGCGCGCGCCGCGGTTCGGGAGCAGCTCGACGAGTCCGTCGGCGGCGAGCCGCGAGAGCGCCTCGCGGAGCGGCGTCCGCGAGACGCCGAGCTCCTCGGCGAGGGCCTCCTGGTGGAGCCGCTCGTCGGGGGCGATCTCGCCGCCCATGATCCGCTCGCGGAGCGCCGCGTAGACGCGGTCGACGACGCTGATGACCTCGAACTCGGCCACGCCCGGCTCAGCGCTGCGGCTCGATCGCCACCGGCATCCGCTTGATGCCGTTGAAGAAGTTCGACCGCAGCCGCTCGACCGGGCCGGCGAGCTCGACCTCGCGGATCCGCGGCACGAGCTCCTCGAACGCGATCTGGATCTCGAGCCGGGCCAGGTGCGCGCCGAGGCAGAAATGGACGCCGCCCGGACCGAACGTCATGTGCAGGTTCGGGTCGCGGCCGACGTCGAAGCGGTCGGGGTCGTCGAAGACCTCCTCATCGCGGTTCCCCGAGGTGAACCAGGTCGCGACCTTGTCGCCCTCGCCGATCGTCTTCCCGCGCATCTCGACGTCGGCTGTCGCGGTCCGCCGGAAGTGGTGGACGGGGGTCGCCCAGCGCAGGATCTCCTCACTCGCCGGCCGGTAGAGGTCGGGATCGGAGCGCAGCCGCTCGAGCTGGTCGGGGTGCTCGAGCAGGGCCAGAAGACCATGCGAGATCGAGTGCCGGGTGGTCTCGTTGCCCGCCACCGCGAGGAGCAGGAAGTAGACGTCGTATTCGCGCTCCGACAGCGGCTCGCCGTCGATCTCGGCCTCGATCAGCTTGGTGACGATGTCATCGCGCGGGCAGCGGCGGCGCTCGTCGGCGAGGCCCTTCGCGTAGTCGAACATCTCGAGCGCCGCCGGGTTCGAGAACGGCAGATTGCGCGAGCGCTCGTACTCCTCGGGCGTGATGGCGTACTCGGGGTCGGTGTGGCCGAGCATCCGGTCGCCGAGCTCGACAAGATGGCGGCGGTCGGATTCCGGGGCCCCGAGGATCTCGGCGAACACCCGCATCGGGAGCTCGGCGGCGATCTCGGCGACGAAGTCGAACTCGCGCTTAGGCAGGGCGTCGTCGAGGATGCCGCGGATCAGCGTTCGGATCTGCTCCTCGAAGCGGCGCACGGCGCGTGGCGTGAAGTCCCGGTTGACGATCGCCCGCAGCGCGTTGTGGCGCGGCGGGTCCATGTCGATCATCGACTTGCGGGCCTCGATCTGCTCGGGGTCGAGGTCCTGTAGCGAGGTGCCTCCGCGCTCGGAGGAGAACGTCTCCCAGTCCTTGTGGACCTGGAGGATGTCGGGGTGCTTGGTGATGCACCAGAACCCGGGCCCGCCCGGCTCCTCCTGCCAGTGGACCGGGTCCTCGCGGCGGAGCAACGCGAACATCTCGTAGGGAACCGCGCCGGCGAAGTTGTCGTGGTCGGCTAGGTCGACGTCCGCCAGGGTGAGGTCGGTCGTGGGGTTCGCCACCGCCTCGGGTCCCCCCTAGAGGTGGTGGATGTACTCGTCGCGGTCCCACTCGGAGACGTGCTGGCGATAGCGCTCGCACTCGAAGCGCTTCATCGTCACGAACGTCTCGACGAGCTCCGATCCCATCGACCCGGCGATCAGCTCGTCGGCCTCGAGCGCGTCGAGCGCGGCGTCGAGGGTCGCCGGCAGCGGCGCCCCCTGCTCGTCGTCGGGAAGCTGGTAGGTGTCGCCCTCGAGCGGCGGTCCGGGATCGAGCTGCCGCCGCAGCCCGTCGGCTCCGGCAAACATCGTCGCGGCGATCACCAGGTACGGGTTCGCGGTGCCGTCGCCGACCCTGATCTCGACCCGCGACCCCGACCCCCGCTCGGGCGGGATGCGGATGAACGTGGTGCGGTTGTCTAGGCCCCAGTTGGCGTGGGTGGGGGCGAGGCTGTCGGGGAGGATCCGCCGGTAGGCGTTGACCGTCGGGTCGAGGAAGGCCATCAGCGCCGGCGCATGGTCGAGGACCCCGGCCGTGAAGGCCCGCGCCTCCGCCGACAGCCCGGCTGCTCCGCTGGGGTCGGCGAACGCGTTCTCGCCGTCGCGCTCGAGCGAGAGGTGGAGGTGCATGCCCGAGCCACCCTGGTCGTTGAACGGGCGGCCCATGAACGTCGCCAGCATCCCGCGGGCGGCGGCGAAGTCCTTGACCGCGGCCTTGAACCGGAACGCGTTGTCGGCCGCGGCCGCTGCCCCGCATTCGCGGAGGTTGATCTCGTACTGGCTGTTCATGTACTCGTGGTTGGCGGCGAAGGCGCCGATCCCGAGCCCGGCGCACGCCCCGAGCAGCTCGCGGTAGAGCCCCCGCGGGTCGGCCTGCGGGCCCACGGTGTAGACCATGCTCAGGTTGTCGACGTAGCGGTGCACCTCGCCGTCCTCCCCGCGCGAGCAGAGGAAGAACTCGAGCTCGGGGCCGATCTTGGCGGCGAGGCCGAGCTCGGCGAGCGCGCCCTCGGCGCGGCGGACGAGCCGGCGGGGGTCGGTCGGCTCCGGCTCGCCCCCGCGCTCGAGCAGGCAGAGGCAGGCCGCGACGCCGGGATCCCAGGGCAGCTCGACCAGCGTGTCGAGCTCGGGCCGGGCGACCATGTCGGGGTATCCGCGCTCGCCGCCGACGACCGGGGTGTGGCGCAGGTCGGTCCCCATCACCGCCCAGCAGAAGGTCACGCCGTCGTCGACGACCCGGTCGAGCTCCGAGACCGGGATGTCCTTGCCGCGCTGGATCCCGTGCAGGTCGGGAAAGGTGACCCGCACACTCGAGATCGCCTCGTCGAGCAGCTCGCTCGGCCGCCTCGCCATCGTCGCCTCGTCGAGCGTCGCCATGGCCCCAACTATGACGCGCCGCCGCCCCCGGGCTGCGCCTCGGGCAGCGGCTCGTCGAGCGGCGGAACGTCGTGGTGCTCCTCGGCGTAGGCCGCCGCGGTCCGGATCCGCTCCGGGTGGCGGTAGCGCAGGTACGCCCACCAGACCACCGCGATCCCCACGCTCACGAGCGCGAAGATGATGCCGCGGTTGTTCGGATACGTCGGCCACGGATCGAGTGAGCCCTTGTAGGCGAGGATCGGCGTCGCCAGCCCGACCAGGACCGCGATCAGCTGCCAGACGCGGTAGCGCGACGCCGCCTTCCACACCAGCCACAGCGCGGTCAGCGCGAGCAGCACGTAGATGGCCTCGACCAGATAGCTCCCGGCCGCGGCGCTGATCGTGAACGCCTCGATCTCGTCCGGGAGCCTCACCGCCGCGCCGTAGTCGGTGAGGCCGCCGAACAGGAGCGCCGCGATCCCGGCGGCGACGATCACCAGGTTGCCGCCGAGCGGCGCGCCGGCGCGGGTGGTGGTGGCCAGCGCGCGCGGCAGCAGGCCGTCGCGCCCGAGGGCGAAGAACACGCGCGAGGCTGCGACGGTGAACGCGATCGCCACCGAGATCGCGTCGAAGATGATCACCAGGTCGATGATCGTCGACAGTCCCTTGCCCACGTACTGGGTGGCGAGCGTCCCCATCGGGCTCGGGTCGGCCGGCCATCCGGCGACGCCGGCCTTGCCGAAGCCGATCGTCGCCGCATAGGTGACGAGGAGGTAGAAGATCGCGGAGATCGCGACGCAGCCGATCACCGCCAGCGGGATCGAGCGCTTCGGGTTGTGGGTCTCTTCGCCGATCGAGGCCGCTACCTCGAAGCCGATGAACAGGGTGACCGCGAACAGGATCCCGTTGAAGACGGAATTCCACGAGGTCTGGCCGGGGTCGAAGACCGACAGCGTGTTGCCGGCGTCGCCGCCCTGGGCGATGATCGCCACCGCCAGGATCACGAACGGGATCGACGACAGCGCCGCCAGGGTGAGGACGCCGCGGATCGCGATCCGGACGCCGAAGTGGTTGAAGCCGGTGGCGATCAGGAGGCCGATCGCCCCCCAGATCCACCACTTCACGTCGATCGAGGAGAGATGGGCGGCGAAGAACCCCGAGGTGAGGAAGCCGATCGCGATGAACACTCCACCGCCGCCGAGGAAGAGCAGGCCGATCGCGTAGATCCCCGCCGACAGCACGCCGACGTCCGGACTCGCGCCGCGGGTCAGGTACTCGTAGATCGCCCCCGCGCCGGCGTAGCGACGGGCGAATACCGAGATCACGTAGGCCAGGCCGAGCGCGCCGACCCCGCCGAAGAGCACCGAGAGCGGGGTGTTAAAGCCGGCCGCCCCGGCGACCAGGCCGGTGAGCAGGCCGGCCGAGAAGATCGGCCCGATCGCCAGCGACTGGCCGATCGCGTGCAGGGTGGTGAGGCGCCGTTCGCCGAGCGTCGCGCGGGGCGATCCTGCCTCGGATCGGGCGCTCGAGGTCGCGAGAGTGTCAGGCATCTTGCTCCTCCCCAGGAGTTGAACGTGCATAATGTATCCAAAATGAGCGAAGGTGCAAGGGCGCTGAAAGAACGGGGAGCGGGTGGCGCCGAGGCCACCGGCCGGGTCGACGTCGAGGGGGTAGCAGTCTCGACGCTCCACTACATCGACGGCGCTAGGGTCGCCTCGGAGGACACCTTCGAGGTTCGCAGCCCGATCGATTGGGAGGGGTGGAAGCTCGCCGACGTCGCCCGCGGCGGGCGGCGCGAGGTCGACGCCGCGCTCGAGGCCGCGCGCCGGGCCTTCGGCGGCTGGGCGGCGCTCGGGGCCAATG
>JBKPNB010000190.1:0-3702 GCA_046732395.1 Actinomycetota bacterium
GCGATCCGCCGCCCGACAGCCCCTAGCTAGCTGTAGTTCCTAGCCAGGTTGTTCCCGATCGGCTCGCTTAAGCGAGCTGCCGGCGGGCGATGGCCGAGGGAGCCGTGCTTTCGCCGGTAGTTGTATCGCTCGAGCCATGCCCCGAGCTGCGCGCGCCGTTCGGCCGAGCCTCGGTAGAGGCGCCCGTAGGCCCACTCGCGCAGCATCGTCTGGATGAAGCGCTCGGCCTTGCCGTTGGTCCGGGGCCTGTAGGGACGCGTCCTCAGGTGCTCGACGCCGAGCCGGCGGCAGGCGGTGGCGTGGACCGCTGAGAGGTAGGGCGAGCCGTTGTCGCTCATCACCCGTTCGATGCCAACGCCACGCTCGCCAAACCACGCCAGCGCCCGGCGAAGGAAGCCGACCGCCGTCTCGCCGCGCTCATCGGCCAGGACCTCGACGTAGGCGAGCCTGGTGGCGTCGTCGACCATCACATGGCAGCACTCCCAGCCGTAGCCGCGGCTTGCGTGGCGTCGGCCGACCATCCGCTTGCCGGCGGTCCCGAAGCGCCCCAGCTTCTTGACGTCGACGTGGACGAGCTCGCCTGGTCGGGCGCGCTCGTAGCGGTTTGGCGGCTCCGGCGGCTCCAGGCGCGAGCGCTTGCCGAGTCCGAGTCGCCGAAGCCAAACGGAAACGGTTGAGAGCGCCATCTCAAGGAGCTCGGCGATCTCCGCGGCGGTCATCCGGATCCGCCTCGGCTTCTCGATCAACCCGACGGTCGCCTTCGGTGTGCGGTGCGGGATCCGCTTCGGCGCCGAGGACCGATCGAGAAGGCCTCGCTCGCCCTCGGCGCGATAGCGGGCCAGCCACTTGCGGGCGCTTCGCTCGCTGAGGCCGGCGGCCTCGGCCGCCGCCCTCAGCGACCAGCCTTCCTCGAGGACTCGCTTGACGAGAAGACGACGGCTGTT
The DNA here is from genome assembly GCA_046732395.1 of Actinomycetota bacterium. Classification (GTDB taxonomy): domain Bacteria; phylum Actinomycetota; class Thermoleophilia; order Solirubrobacterales; family 70-9; genus JAWVFM01. The sequence goes on from JBKPNB010000190.1 coordinate 945, forward strand.
CGGACAGGTGCGGGCGTTAGCGTGGAGCTTCATCCGGTGACCTCCTAGGGGTCTGGCGGCTTTGACACCCCCAGCCTCTAGAGAGGCCCGGATGAACAACGTGCTTAGGAACTACAGCTAGGTGCCGCTTGGGTAATGAACGCTGAAGCATCCGCGGCCCCCGCTCGGGTCGGAAATGGACGAAGACCAGCCGCGTCGATGTGCGGTGCTCTGACGCCTCCTCCCGCGTGCAAGCAGGCGCCCTACGCAAGCCTCGCGACACACTCGCAGCGGACGACGAGGGGTCGGCAGCGAGACACAATCCGGACGCCCGCATTCGCCTGAGGATGGGAGCGTCTACTGGTCCCGCTAGCGCTGAACTGACGCGAGGTGACGGTCCGCACGCCCACGACAGCTCGTGCAGGGCTGGTTCCTATAGTGACCGCTCGCCTCATGGGCGAGCGGTCTCCTTGTTCGGCGAATGTTCGGAGCGCTCGCCGCTGCTTGCCGTGAGCGCTCGCCCACCCGTTCGGTTTGGCTTACCCAAGCCATGGGCGCGTCGTCCCGCTCGGCCGCGAGCCTCTTCGTCTCCATGGATTCGCGACGGCCGACGCGTGCTCGGCGGCCCTCGGCAGCCGTGCCCGCAGCCGCCGCGGCACGTACCAGTTGCGCTCGCCGAGCAGGGCCATGGTCGCCGGGAGCAGGATCGTCCGAACGAGGGTGGCGTCGAGCAGGACCGCCACCGCCAACCCGACTCCCAGCTGCTTCAGCGAGGTCTGCGACAGGGTGGCGAACGTCGCGAACACGAACATCATGATCAGCGCGGCGCTGGTAATCACCCCGGCCGAGCGAACGATCCCATCGTGGATCGCCCTGCCGGTCGGCATGCCCCGATCGTGCGCCTCCTTGATCCTCGAGACCGAGAAGACGTGGTAGTCCATCGAGAGTCCGAAGAGGATCACGAACAGGAACAGCGGTAGCCAGGAGGCGATGGCGCCGGTGCCCGTTACCCCCAGCAGCGAGCTTCCCCAGCCCCACTGGAAGATCGCCACCAGGACGCCATAGGCCGCGGCAACCGACAGCAGATTGAGGACGATCGTCGTCCCCGCGATGACCGGCGAGCGGAAGCTCCACAGAATGAGCGCGAACGCCAACCCGAGGACGAACAGGAAGACGAACGGCGCCCGCGAGTTGAGCTGGCTGACGAAGTCGACCGACGAAGCGGTCGGGCCGCCGACGTAGACCGTCGCCACCCGTCCGACCGTCGCCGGGATCAGCCTCTCGCGCAGCGTCGTCAGCGCCCGGGTCGAAGCCGAATCCTCACCGTCTCCGGCGAGCGGCAGGTTGACGACCGCGACCGAGCGCGTTGAGTTGGCGTCGACGGTGATCGGCTCCGACATCTGGTCGCTCGCGAGCGCCCGGTGGCGAAGTTGCTTGATCGCCGCCAGAACCGAAGGGCTCTCGACGTCATTGGCGGAGACGACGATTGTCGCCGGCTGCGGCCCGCCGGGGAAGACGCGCTGGATGCGCTCGTAGGTCTTCATCACCGCAAGGTCGCGCGGCAGCTCCTGCGAGGCGGAGAGCTGGGCGGTGTGCAGGCGGGTGACCGGGATCGCGAGGACGAGGAGCGTCGCCGCCGCGATCGCGGCGCTCATCGCCGGGCGCCGGAGGACGGCGCCGATCACAGTGCTCCAGGCGCGGCTCGGTCCGGCCTCGCGGCGGCGCTGGAGCCACTTGCCGAAGAACGGGATCCGCCCGCGCTCGACGCGGTCGCTGAGCAGCGAGAGCGTTGCCGGCAGGACCGTCAACGATCCCACGATCGCGACCGCGACGACGAGGACGGTCGCCTCGGCCATGCCGAGGAAGATGCCCTGGCCGGTGATGAACATGCCGGCCATCGCGACAATCACGGTCAGACCGGAGACAAAGACGGAGTGCCCCGACGTCGCCGCGGCGATCTCCAGCGATTCCGCGGCAGAGTGCCCTCCGGCTCGCTCCTCGCGCGAGCGGCGGATGTAGAAGAGCGAGTAGTCGACGCCGACGGCGAGGCCGATCAGCAGCAAGACGGTGCTCGCCGAGCCGTCGATCGGCCAGATGTGCGAGGTCACGCCGAGGAGTCCGGTCGCAGCGATCACGGCGCTAAGCGCCAGGGCGACGGGGACGAGCGCGGCGAGGAGGGCGCCGAAGGCGACGAGGAGGATCAGCATCGTCAGCGGGATCGAGAGCGTCTCCGCGCGCTGGAAGTCCTTGCCAATCGTGTCGTTGAGCGACCTGGTCGCGGAGGCCTGACCGAACTCTGCGATCCGAAGCTGCGGATGGGCCGAGGCGACGTCGGAGACCGCTCGGACCACGGGCCCGACCCGCTTGTCAGCGCTGTCGGCCTTGCCCTTCACCGAGAACAGCACCAGGGCCGAGCGGCGATCCGGGCTCACCTGCCGCCGGTTGGCCGGGAGGAGAGGGGAGCGGACGTCCTCGACCCGACCGGTCGCCGACACTCGGTCGACGACCGCGCGGATGGCGCCGCGCCCATCGGCGCCGAGCACCGAGCCGGCGCCCCGTGACTGGACGAGGACCTCCTCGCCCGCGGGGCGCGCAAAGCCGCTGCGGTCGAGGATCTGTCCGGCGCGGGCGGCGTCGCCGTCGAGCTGCGCGGTATCGGAGAGTTTCTCGGTCTTGATCGACCCGCCGATCACCGCCGCCAGGACCACCAGCACGATCCAGCCGACGATCGCCCGTCGCGGATGTTTGGCGCTCCAACGACCGGTGCGTGCGGCGATTC
>JBKPNB010000191.1:0-12430 GCA_046732395.1 Actinomycetota bacterium
GGTAGGGGCGCAGCCCGTCGATCTCGATCTCGATGGCCGCCGCCCCGCGGCGCGCGGCCGCGCCGTCGGTGAGCAGGCCGAGCGCGCCCGCCGCCGACCCCTCGGCGCCGGCGCGGATCGGCTCGAGCCGCGGCAGGACGAGGACCGTGGCCTCGCCCTCGACCGGGTTCTCACGGACGCGAAGCCCGAACGGATCGCGGATCACGACCGTGGTCGGCCCGAGGCGCTTGCGCCCGCGCCGCCGCCAGCTCGCGGCGAAGGCGGCCCGGCTCGAGAGGGCCGGCCCGAGAGCAACCGGCTCGCTGAGGAGCGGATCGCGAATCTCGGCGACGGGCGGCGGCACCCGCCCGGTCTGGACCGCAAACGAGAGCTCGAGCGGCTCGTCCTCGTCGACGCTCGGGCGTGGCGGCACCCGGCTCGCCCGGACCGGTCCCGCGGCGAGCCCGACCCAGAGCCACGCTCCGCCGACCAGCAGGGCGAGGCCGGCCCCCGGTTCGTACAGCGATGGGACGTCGAAGCCGAGCCCGGCGGCGATCAGTCCGCCCGCGAGGATCAGGATCGAGCGGGCGGTCGGCATCTGACTCCTATAGCGCCGGGATCCGCTCGATCGCCTCGTGGATCGCGGCCTCGCGATCGTCGGCGCCGCTGCCCGGGGCCATCAGCAGGCGGTGACGGAGAACCGGGACCGCGAGCGCCTGGACGTCGTCGGGGAGCGCGTGGTCGCGACCATCGAGTGCGGCCAGCGCCTTGGCGGCCCGGAACAGCAGCAGGCCGGCGCGAGGGCTCGCGCCGAGCTCGATGCGGCCGTCGCCGCGGGTCGCGGCCGCGAGCTCGACGACGTAGCGCCGCAACGCCTCGCTGGCGTGGACCGAGGCCACCGCCTGCTGCGCGGCGAGCACCGCCGCCACTTCGGCGACCGGCCCGAGGTCGAGCACCCGGTCGTGCTCGGCATGCGTGGCGAGCATCCGCGCCTCGGCGTCGACGTCGGGATAGCCGAGGCGGAGCTGGACCATGAACCTGTCGAGCTGGGCCTCCGGCAGCGGGTAGGTGCCCTCGTACTCGACCGGGTTCTGGGTGGCGATGACGATGAACGGCCGCGCCAGCTCGTGGGCGTGCCCCTCGATGGTCACCCGCCGCTCCTGCATGCACTCCAGGAGGCCGGACTGGGTCTTCGGCGAGGCCCGGTTGACCTCGTCGACGAGGACGACGTTGGCGAAGATCGGGCCGGGATGGAAGGAGAACCGGCCCTCTCGCTGGTTGTAGACGTTGGTGCCGACGACGTCGGCGGGGAGGAGGTCGACGGTGCACTGGACGCGGGCGTACTCGGCGTCGATCGAGCGGGCCAGTGCCCGCGCCAGAGCCGTCTTGCCGACCCCCGGATAGTCCTCGATCAGGACGTGGCCCTCGGCCAGCAGCGCGACCAGCAGGTCGCGCACCACCGCGTCGCCGACGGTGACCGCCCGCCGGATGTTGTCGCGGAGCCTGACGCCGAGCTCCGCGACAGCCACCGGGTCGAGCTTCGGCAGGCTGGCCACTACCCGGATGGTACGCCGGGGGGGCGGGGCAGGTTCAGGGGCGCTACCGAGGGGTCAGGCCGCGCCCGCACGCTGCTCGCGCTTGTCGGCGGTGCACCACGGGTTGCGCGGCACGCTCTTGCACGGGTTCGGCATCGACTCCAGCTTCTTCGTCGGCAGCTTGTGCATGATCACCTTCGTCCCACGCGGATAGGTGTCGGTGGGCATGCATGTATCGGCGAGCTGCGAGTCACAGCCAGCTTCGAGCAGGAGAGGCAGGTTGTTGTTCGCCACCCCGATCCGACCGCAGTCCGAGTTCGTCGTCTGGACGCCCGGAGGGGAGGTCCCGTCAGGGAGCTTGTTGCCCCGGTAGCAGTTGATCGGCTTGCCGTCGATCAGCGTCAGCTCGCCGACGTCCCCGTTCGTCGGGTTGCCGAAGAACCCGTTGTTCTTGAAGGTGTTGTTGAAGAGCTGGTTGCCCCAGTCGTCGAACGTGCAGGTGAAGCCGAACGACGCAAGGACCGTGTCCGAGGTGCCCCCCTGGCAATGCTCGCCCGGCGGCGGCGTCTCGTCATCGGGATAGGGCGCGATCAGTACGCCCCAGGCGCCGTTGTCGACGAAGCGATTGTTCATCACCGTGTCGAAGCGACCGCCGCTGATCGACATCCCGGTCCCTACCGGCCCGGCGGCGGCGGCGCCACGCCCCGGCACCTGCGCGTTGTTGTTGTCGTGGACGAAGTTGTTCATGAACACCCAGCACGAGATCGTGTGGGTGATCGGGCTTTTCTTGCCGTTCGGGCAGCGCCCGTCCTGCGGCGAGGGCCAGTCGTCGTTGTTCTGGCTGTTGGTGTCGAAGCCGTCCTTGTTGTGGTCGAACTCGGAGTTCTTGATGATCACCTTGCCGCCGGAGTTGGTCCCCGAGTAGCCGAGGGCGCTGAACTGCGACCAGTCGTCGTTCATCACCTGGTTGCAGACCCGCCGGCAGGCGCCGATGTAGTAGTTCGAGTCGTCGAAGTTCGATGCGTAGTCGTGGGCCCAGAGCCCGGGGCCCTTCGAGTTGCTCGAGAAGAGCCCGTAGCCGGCGGCGGTATCGGTGCCGTTGTAGAAGGTCGAGGTGGCGTTCAGGTAGTTGCCCTTGAAGGCTCCGAGGCCGATCTTGCCGCTGCCGTCGCCGCCGTTCCACCAGATCTCGTTGCCGCTGTTGCCGGTGCCGGTGAGGAAGTTGCAGGTGGTGAGGTTCTCGACGCTGACCCCGCTCGCCTTGTAGGCGACGATGCCGTTGCGGCCGAGCGGCCCGCCCGTCGCCTTCAGTCCGAAGTCCTGGTCGGACTTCTTCGAGCTGCACGGCTTCGACGAGCCCGGCTTGGTGCCGTCGACGATCACCTTGTTGCGGTTCATCCCGCGGATGTGGAGGTTCGGCTTCCGGATCAGGACCCCGCTCGGCGGAACCTCGCCCTTCGGCTTGTGGACGCGGTCGCCGCGCTCGTGATAGTCGCCAGGGCCGACGAGGATCCAGTCGCCCTTGCGCGCGGCGTCGACCGCCGACTGGATCGTCTTGTACTGCCCATTGACGCCATGGAAGGTGCCGACCCGCAGCACCCTGGCCCCGGCCGGGGCCGCGACCAGGAGCGCGGTCGCGGCGATGCCGATCAACAGCGCCACGAAGGTCGATGGCCGCCTTCCGTCCCTGGTCATGCGCTCCCGCCTCTCGAGTCGTCCCGCGGTTCGGCGAAAAACCCTACAACGGGAGGGGGGATCGAGGCTCGCACCTATCATCCCCGCAGCTTTGTCGGTCCTCCTGCTCGGCCTCGCCTGCGCCTGCGCGGCATCGGTGCTGTTCGACCTCGGGGTCGCCCTCCAGGCGCTCGAGGCCCGCACCACCGCGCCCGCCCAGGCGCTGCGCCCGAGCCTGCTCGGGCGCCTCGCCCGCAGCCGCCGCTGGCTCGCCGGGACGGTGCTGGCCGGCTCGGGCTGGCCGTTCCATGTCGCGGCGCTGGTGCTCGCGCCGCTGACCGTCGTCCAGCCGGCGCTCGCGATCGGCCTCCTCTTGCTCCTCGCGCTCGGCGACCGGATGCTCGGCGAGCGGGTCGGGGGGCGGGAGGTGGTCGCGGTGGTGGCGATCGTCATCGGCGTCGCCGGGATGGCATGGGCGGCGCCGGGGCATGTCTCCACCCACGGCGGCCCGGCGCGGGTCGGCCCGGCGCTGGCCCTGATCGGCGCCGTGGCGCTCTCCCCCTACCTGCTTCGCCGCCGGGGCATCGCGCCCAGCCTGCTGGTCCCGCTCGCGGCCGGCTGCGCGTTCGCGTTCACCGGGATCGCCTCGAAGCTGATCGCCGACTTCCTCTCGTCGTGGTCGTGGCCCGACCTCCTCCTGTGGGGCCCGATCACGGGCGCCTTCGCCGCGCTCGGGCTGCTGAGCGAGATGAGTGCGCTCCAGCGCCGCCCCGCGACCCAGGTGGTGCCGATCGTCTTCGTCGTCCAGATCTGCGTCCCCGTGCTCCTCGCGCCCGTGCTCGGGGGGGAGAGCTGGGCCGACACTCCGCTCGGCGGGGTCGTCCTGGTCGCGTTCCTCGCGGCGGTCGCTGTCGGCGCCTGGCTTCTCGGCAGCACCCGCGCCGTCAGCGGTCTCGTCGCCGCCGGCCACGGCGGCGAGCGGGAGCGCTCGGCGCCGGCATCGGTGGGGTAGCTGCGCTCGGCGTGTGACGTCGTGGCCCGAGGGCCTTCGGCCCTCGGGCGGCAGGTGGGAAAGGCGAGGCTCTGGAATCGGCGTTCGATGTCCGGGTTGGCGCTTTATTGCCGCTATGCGCCAATAAAGCGCCACGCGCGCTCCGTTTCGGACGGGCCCCCGCCCGTTCGCCCCCCTAACTGAAATCCGGGCTGGGGCTCGCGCCTAGGACCCCATCAGCGAGCTCACCGTCACCCCCCGCAGCCCGCTCGAGGAGAGGTCGCTGGCGAGCTGGCTGACCGTCTCGGTGGGCTGGGTGCCGCCGCCGATGTCGATCTCGACGAGGTCGCCGCGGCTGAGGGCGGGCTGGGCGCCGGCGGCGGCGCAGTGGACGGCGCCGGCGACCGGCGAGCCGCCGGCCGAGCGGGCGAGCAGTGCCTGGCTCAGGGTCATGCCGTCGCTCTGCGGCTGGTAGACGAAATGGTCGCCGAGGCCGAGCGCGTCGGCCGCCTTCGTCAGACGGCCCCTCGTCCCGAGCGAGTGGAAGAACCCGCCGCCGGTGAGCATCGGGATCGCCTCGTCGCCGTTCGACCGAAGCACGGCCAGCGCCCGCGTGCTCGGCGTGTCGGCGACCGCGAAGGTCGCGCGGACGCCGTCGCGGCGAAGCTCTCGGGCGATCGTGGCGACCGATCCCGACGGGGCGTCGACCAGGATCCCGACCTCCCGACGCGCAGTCGAGACCTCCTTGGTGGTCGCGACGCCCAGCGGCTTGGCGAGCAGCGCGTAGGCGTAGTCGGTGAGGAAGGCCCCCACCGCGAGCGCCGCGGTCGCAGTCGCGACCCGCGCCAAGCGGACCGCGCGCAGCCGCGCCACCCGCCGCGGCTTGACCCTGGGATGGGCCTCGATCGCGAGCGTCGCCGGCGACGGCAGCGAGGCGAAGGCCGGATCGGGCTCGACCTCGGCGGCGACCGCCTCCCGGAGCGCGCTCGCCAGCTCGCCCCGCGAGGTCGCCACCAGCGCCAGCCCGAAGCGTTCATAGGAGCGGTTGCTGGCGCGGACGTGGCCGACGGCGAAGCCGTAGGAGACGACCGGGCAGCCGCGGATCTGCGCCTCGAGCACGGTCAGGCCGGCGGTCGAGTGGACGAGCGCGTCGGCGGCCGCCAGCAGGTCGCTCATCCGGTCGGTGAAGCCGAGCAGCCGCACCCGCGGCTCGCCGCCGAACCGGGCCCGAATGCGGGCCGCGGCGCGCTCGTTGTGGCCGCTCAGGCAGAGCACGGTCGAGTCGGGGATGGCGAGCGCCTCCTCGACCGCCCCGACCAGGTCGCCAATTCCCCAGCCGCCGCCGGAGACGGCGATCATCGGCTCGTCGGGCGGCAGATCGAGCGCCCGCCGCGCGTCCTCGCGCGACCGCGGCGCGAGGAAGGCGGGGTCGGTCGGCGGCCGCGCCCAGCGGGCGCTGCCCGGGCCGGCGATCGCCTCCACCTCTTCGATCGACTCGCGGTGGGTGATGGTGTGCAGGTCGACCCCCGGGTGAGCCCAGAACTGGAGCCCGGCGAGGTCGGTGATCGCCGAGACCACCGGGACGTCGAGCAGCCGCCGCAGCCGCAGCTCCCCGAGGACGGCGGTGGTCCCGGGGTAGGTGGAGACGACGACGTCAGGGTCGTAGCGGCGGATCAGGCGTCGCAGCCGGCGAGCGCCGAGCAGGCACGAGAGGTGGAGGCCGAGCCAGCGGGTCGGCGGAAAGCGCTGTAGCAGCCAGTACTGGAACGCGAACAGGGGCGGGAACCAGTTGAACGCGAACCACGAGCCGTCACGGACGGCGGCGGTCATCAGCCGCCCCATCGCGCGCAGGCCGTCGACGATCTCCACCTCGCTGCCGGGATGCTCGACCGCGAGGTCTCGCGCGAGCGCGTGCGCCGGCAGGTCGTGGCCCTCGCCGATGTCGGCGGTGAGGATCAGCACCCGGCGGCGCTCGGGGCGGGCGCGGCGCCAGCCCAGGTACCTGCGGAAGCCCTCGGCGAACCGTGTCCGCGGCGTCCAGCCGAGCTCGCGCTCGGCGCGGGTGCTCGAGACCTCCTTGCCGCCGAAGTCGCCGGTGCGGCCCTCGGTGTGGACGATCCCGGTGTCGGCGACGTGGTCGCGGACCGCCTTCGCGATGTCGAGCACGGTCACCGCCTCGGAGCCGGCGAGGTTGTAGACGCGGTTCGCGGCCGCCGGCGCGAGCGCCGCGACCACCCCCTCGGCGAGGTCCTCGACGTAGACGAACCGGCGCGACTGGCTGCCGTCGCCCGAGACCGTCAGCGGCTCGCCGGCCTCGGCCTTCGCGCAGAACGCGGCGAGCACGGTCGCGTCGCGTGCCCGCGGCCCGTACGGGATCCCGAACCGCAGCACCGTGTAGGAGAGCCCGTAGAGCTCGGCGTAGGACTTGCAGTAGTGCTCGCCGGCGAGCTTCGTCGCGGTGTAGAGGTGGCTCGGCGCCGCGACCCTGGTCTCCTCGTCGACGCATCGCTCCGGGCAGTCGCTGTAGGCCCAGATCGTCGAGCCGTAGACGATCCGGCCGACGCCGGCTCGCCGCGCCGCCTCGAGCACCGCGAGGGTGCCCTTCGAGTTCACCTCCTGGGCGTTCGATGGATCGGCGACGACGTCGTTGACGTCGGCCACCGCGGCGAGGTGGATGACCGCGTCGCAGCCGGCCATCGCGGCGACGAGCGCGTCGACGTCCGTGATCGAGCCGGCCCGGAAGTCGACCTCCTCGGGCGAGCGGTAGGGCGAGGGGGAGAGGTCGAAGAGGCGGACGTGATGGCTGGCGTCGAACAGCTTGTCGACGACGTGCGAGCCGATGAATCCGGAGCCGCCGGTGATGAGGACCTTCATTGTTCCCTCAGCCGCGCCCACGGCTCCGGGTCCGCCGGGCGGTCCGGCCCGCGGTAGTAGAGCGGCACGCAGGAGTGGTTGGCGGCGACCCAGTCGCTGTTCGGCAGCTCGCGATCGGAGCCGAGGATGCGGTGGCATGGCTCGTCGTAGACACGTCCGGTCGAGCCCTTTATCGGCTCGAAGACCAGATACTTGTAGTGGCCGGAGACCAGTCCGCCGGGGAATTGCAGGCGCGAGGGGAACAGGGGGTCGAGGAGTCGGCGCGCGACGTCGTTCTTCCAGGCGACGATCTCGTCGAGTCGCTCGAGCTGGACGAGGCCGAGGGCGGCCGTGAACTCGCTCATCCGGTAGCCGAGGCCGTGGACCTGGTAATCGGGCTTTCCGTAGTTTCGATAGGCGCGGGCGAAGTCCCTCAGGTCGGGGTTCGCTGTGGTGAGGATGCCGCCTTCGCCGGTCGAGATCGTCTTCGTCGCGTAGAGCGAGTAGACGCCGGCGTCGCCCCAGCTTCCCGCCCGGCTGCCGTTCCAGCTCGCCCCGTGGGCATGGGCGCAGTCCTCGATCAGGAAGATCCCCCGATCCCGGCAGTAGGCGGCGATTCGCTCGATCTCGAACGCGATGTGCCCACCGATGTGGACGACGAACGCCGCCCGCGGCCGATGGCGCTCGGCCTGGCGCTCGAAGTCGGCGAACGAAGCGCAGAGGTCGTCGCGGTTGCAGTCGACGAAGACCGGCCGGCCGCCGGCGGCGAGGATCGCGAGCGGGGTGGCCATGAAGGTGTTCGAGGGGCAGAGCACCGGCTCGCCGCGGACCGCGGCGAACTCAAGCGCCGCCAGCGCCGCGCCGCTCCAGCCGGCGAACGCGATCGCGGGGGAGGAGGCGCCGAGATGGAAGCTCCAGGCCTCCTCGAGGCGCTCAACCAGCGGTCCCTCGGTCCAGCGACCGGAGTCGAGGACCTCGTCCCAGAGCGCGTGCAGGCGGGCGCGGTCACGCCGATCGAAGCCGATGGCGAACGCAGTCGCATCGGCGGCCGTTGAGGCGGATACGTTCAAGTAGGGATGCGGGTCGGGACGGCCGTTGAGGCCCCCCGCTCCGCGGTGAGGCCGAGGGTAGGCTAGTCGATCGGGGGGCGGTGCGGGGGATATCGTCGTGCGGGTGAGCACCGAGGGTGAGGCCGCGACCGCCGAGGGTGGGCTCCCCGGCGTCACGCGGCCGCGCCGGTTCCGGCCACGGTTCCACTATGAGTTGCTGGTCTGCGGGCTCCGCGGCCACGAGCTGATCGGAACCGACGCGGGCGAACTACGCGAGCGCGATGAGATCGTCGCCCGCGAGATCGGCGGGGTGCGCTGGCACCGGTGCCTGCGCTGCGACGCCTGGCTGCCGATGCCGGCCCCGGCGCACCCAGCCCGACGCCATCCGCCGGAGCGGGCGGAGATCGAGCTGCCGGTGCGCGGCCGGCCGCTGCGGGACAAGATCGTGCTGCGGCTCATCGCCGTCGACCGCGCCCTGCACTTCGTGATCCTCGCCCTGCTGGCCGGCGCGATCTTCGTCCTCGCCGCCAACCGCAACGAGCTCCGCGCGATCTTCTACCGGGTGCTTTCCGACATCGAAGGGACGGTCGTCGACCAGCACCATCAGGCGGGCCACGGGCTGGTCCACGACGTCGAGCAGCTGCTGTCGCTGCGCTCGGACACCATCCGCTTGGTGGGCGCCGCGATTGGCGTCCTCGCCATCGTCGAGCTGGCCGAGGCGGTCGGGCTCTGGTACCAGAAGCGCTGGGCCGAGTACCTGACCTTCCTGGTCACCGCGGCGTTTCTGCCGCTCGAGGTCTACGAGCTGACCCGCACCGTCTCGCCCTTCAAGGTCATCGCGCTCGTCGTCAACCTGGCGATCGTCGTCTACCTGCTCTACGCGAAGCGGTTGTTCGGTCTCCGCGGCGGGACCGCGGCGGAGGAAGCGGCCCGCAGGCGCGACGTCGGCTGGGGCTCGCTCGAGCGGAGCTCGCCAGAGTCTGTCGGTGAGGTGCCGTAGCGCCGAAACAGGCGTGTCAGCGGCGAAGCCGCCGCAGCGGGTTGTCGGTTCGGTGCGTTAGCACCGAAAGAGGCGTGCAAGGCGGCGAAAGCCGCCGCAAGTGGTTCGGTCACCGCACCCGCGCCCCCCGTGTCACATCGATCGATGTGACAACGACCGGCGTTATCTTTGACCGGTGGCCAGTGGCCAGCAGGCCGAGCTGACGATCGACGAGCTCGCACGCCGGACCGGGATGACGGCGCGGAACATCCGCGCCCACCAGTCGCGCGGGCTCCTACCCCCGCCCGAGGTCCGGGGCCGGACCGGTTACTACGGGTCCGAGCACCTGGCCCGGATCGAACTGATCCGCGAGCTCCAAGGCGAGGGCTTCAACCTGGAGGCGATCCGTCGCCTGATCGAGGCCGGCGACGGCTCGAGCGCGGAGGTCCTCCGCTTCACGCGGGCGGTACGCGAGCCGTTCGAGGACGAGGAGCCCGAGATCGTCACCACCGCGCGGCTCGCGCGAGCGTTCGGGAACGCCGGCGACCCGAGCCTGCTCGACCGCGCGGTGAAGCTCGGCCTCCTCCGCCGCGTCGACGGCGAGCGCTACGAGCAGCTGAGCCCGAGGCTCGCCCGCGCCGGCCGCGAGCTCGCCCGGCTCGGGATCTCGCCCGAGGCGACGCTCGAGGTAGCCGCACGCCTGCGACGACATGCGGACGGGGTCGCGCGTGTCTTCACCGATCTCTTCCTGGAGCAGATCTGGAAGCCGTTCGAGGCGGAGGGCCGCCCGCCCGAGCGCTGGGCCGAGGTCTCCGACGCGCTCGAGCGGCTCCGCCCGCTGGCCGCCGAGTCGCTGCTCGGGATCTTCCAGATCGCGATGACCGACGCCGTCGACGACGCGTTCGGCCGCGAGCTGGAGCGGATGAGGCGCGAGCCGGAGGGACGCGCGCGCCGCCGCCGCAAGCGCCGTTAGTCGTCGAGCCCGTAGAGCTCGCCGTACTTGGCCTCGAGGTGGGCGAGCAGTGGGGCCGGGTCGATCGCCTCGCCGAGCGCGCGTTGAACCGTCTCGGCGGAGGAGTGCTTGCCGGCGTGAGGGAAGAGCGTGCGCGCGAGCCACGCGTAGAGCCGCTCGAGCTCCCCGGCCGCCAGCTCGGCGTCGAGGTCGGCGAGCTCGGCGCGGGCGCGCCGCCAGAGCTGCGCGGCGATCACGTTGCCGAGCGAGTAGGTCGAGAAGTAGCCGAACGAGCCGCCGGCCCAGTGGACGTCCTGGAGGACGCCGACGCCGTCGTCGGGCACCCCGAGGCGTAGGTAGTCGGCGTAGCGAGCGTTCCAGGCCTCGGGCAGCTCGCCGACCCCCAGGCGCCCCTCGAACAGCTCGACCTCGAGCTCGAAGCGGATCACGATGTGGAGGTTGTAGGTGAGCTCATCGGCCTCGACCCGGATCAGCGAGCGGCGGACGACGTTCGCCGCTCGGTAGAGCGCGTCTGGCCCGATCGCAGCGAAGGGCTCGGGGAAGTGCTCGCGGAGGAGCGGCAGCAGCGCGGCCATATAGGGGCGGGAGCGTCCGACCCAGTTCTCCCACAGCCGGCTCTGCGACTCGTGCAGCCCGAGCGATCGCGGATGGCCCGCCGGCGTGCGGGCGAGCGCGGCCGGCATCCCGGCCTCATAGAGGCCGTGCCCGGCCTCGTGGATCACGGCCCACACGGCGGTGCCGAGGAACGCCGGGTCGTAGCGGGTGGTGAGCCGGATGTCGGTGGGCGAGATGCCCTCGGCGAACGGGTGGGCGGTGTCGTCGAGGCGCCACCCGCGCTCCGGAAGCGGCAGGCTCGAGAGCAGGTCGGCGGCGAGCCGGCGCTGGCGCTCGATCGGGAAGTCGGCGTGCAGGCAGGAGTCGTCGAGCGGCTCGCGGGCGGCGACCCGCTCGACGAGCGGGGTGAGCCCGGCCCGTAGCCGCTCGAGGATGTCGCGGACCATCGCGGTGCTGGCCTCGGGCTCGTAGTCGTCGAGGAGCGCGTCGTAGGGGTGGGAGACGTCGAAGCACTCGATGTAGCGGCGCTTGAGGTCGACCAGCCGCTCCAGATGCGGGCGCATGACCGCGAAGTCGGCGTTGGCCCGGGCCTCGAGCCAGGCGTGCTCGGAGATCGACTCGGCGCGGGCGATCTCGGCCCGCAGCTCCGCCGGCACCCGCCGCGCCTTCTCCCACTCGCGGATCGCGACCCGGATCACGGCCGCCTCGTCGCCGTCCTCCTCGTGGCCGTCGACCTCGCCGCGGGCGCGGTCGAGCAGGTCGCCGAGGCGGTCGGAGGCGAGTCGCTCGTGGATCACCCGGACCAGCGTCGCGGCGTGCTCGGCGCGGGCGGCGGCGCCGCCCGGGGGCATCTTCGTCCGCTCGTCCCACCACAGGAGCGCGACCGCCGAGGAGAGATCGGAGATCTCGCCGAGGGCCTCGCGCAGCTCGGGGAACGCGCTCATCACGCCGGGGCGGGACGCTCGGGCGGCAGCGCGGTCCGCTCGACCCGGACCTCGAATCCCTCGCCGGCGACCGCGTCGACCACCCGGTCCCGGTGCTCGAGCCCATCGGTCTGGAGGACGAGGCGGATGGCGGTCTCGCGGACGTGGAGGTCGATGCCCTCGCGAAGGTGGGCGACGTCGATGACGTTCGCCCCCCGCTCGGCGATGATCCGGAGCAGCCCCGCCAGGGCCCCGGGGCGGTCGGGGACGACGGTCACCAGCACCGCGCGACGGCCGGCCGCGGTCTCGCCAAGCCGGATGCACTCGACGAGCCGGCCGGCGTCGACATTCCCGCCGGACAGGACGGCGCAGGTCTCGCCGTCGTCCGGCGGGCGGACCTTGCGGTGGAGGATGGCGGCCACCGCCGCCGCGCCGGCACCCTCGACCACCAGCTTCGAACGCTCGAGCAGCAGAACCATCGCCTCCGCCACCTCGTCGTCGGAGACGGTGACGATCTCATCGACGTGGCGGCCGACGAGCGGCAGGGTGAGCTCGCCCGGCCGCTTCACCGCGATCCCGTCGCAGATCGTGCTCGAGGCCCGGGCGCCGATCGGCCGGTGGGCGGCGAGCGAGGCGGGGTACGGGGCGCAGACCTCCGACTGGACGCCGACGACCCGCGCGCCGGCGAGCCGCCCGGCGACCGCGATCGCGATCCCGGCCGCGAGGCCGCCGCCCCCGAGGGGGACCACGATCAGCCGAGTCGCCGGGCGCTGTGCGGCGATCTCGAGGCCGACGCTGCCCTGACCGGCGACCACCGCCGCGTCGTCGAAGGGGTGGATGAGGGTCATCCCCGCCGCCTCGGCGTGCCCTCGTGCCGCCGCGCCGGCCTCGTCGTAGGCGCCGTCGATCAGGCGCACGG
>JBKPNB010000192.1:0-9858 GCA_046732395.1 Actinomycetota bacterium
GACGACGATGGGCTGCCGATCCACCAGGACGCGACGATGTCGCTGCGCCCGCGGCTGTTCCTCGAGGGGAACCTGTTCGTGGACCTGCATCCCGGTACCCCCGAGGCGCCGACGGCGCCCGACGGCCACGTCTTCCCCGAGTGCCAAACCTCGGTCTCGGTCCAGCTCGACCAGGTCCTCTCGACCTTCCAGTCCGATGTCCGCTCGAACCTCCAGGTGTTCCTCCATTCGCTCGGCGACGCGTTCATCAGGTACGGCGGCGCGAAGGGGGTCAACGACTTCTACCGCACCTCGCCGGGAGCGTTCAAGAACACCGCACTGGTCAATGAGGCGCTCCTGGGAACCCATCCCAACGACCTCTCGGGTCTGGTCCGCAACCTCGACTCCACCGTTCGCGCGCTCGACCAGAACAGAAACGACCTCCAGGGCCTGATCGTCAACTTCCGCGACGTCACCGGTGCGCTCGCCGCGCACGACCAGGAGCTGAGCCAGGCGGTCTCGCTGCTCCCGAGTACCCTCGATGCCGCGCACCCCGCGTTCACCGCGCTCAACTCGTCGTTCCCCGCGGTCCGCGCGTTCGCCCGCGAGGCGCTGCCCGGGGTTCGCTCGACCCCCGCTGCGCTCGACGCCAGCATGCCTTTCCTGCGGCAGCTTCGCGGACTGGTCTCGAAGCCCGAGCTCCGCGGCCTCACCCACAAGCTCCGGCCCGCGATCCCCGACCTGACGAAGCTGACCCGGCGGACGATCCCGTTCCTGCACCAGACGCGGGCGCTTTCGAGCTGCTTCAACCAGGTCGTCATCCCGTGGGCGAACAGCGACATCCCCGACCCCGACCTCGACGCCACGCAGACCGACCTCAACCACGGCAAGGTGTTCCAGGAGACCGCCTATGGCATCGAGGGGATCAACGCCGAGGGACGCACCGGGGACGCCAACGGCCAGCCCGTCCGCATCCTCGCCCTACCCGGCAGCACCGTCACCTCATTCCGGGATCCCCAGAGCGGCCAGACCTTGTTCGGTGACGTGGCATTCCCGATCCTGGGGACGCGGCCTGCGATCGAGTCCTCGGCAAAGCCGCCGTTTCGCCCCGACGTTCGCTGTGAGACCCAGCAGCCGCCGAACCTCGACTCCGGCCCGGCCGGGCCGGCGCCCCACCAGCAAACCATCGGCGGGCTACCGACCTCGCTCCCGCTGAAGCGGCTCCAGGAGGCGTCCCACACATACCTGACGAAACTCGGCGAGGCGGGCAAGCTGCTCACCTCCGGCGGGGGCAGCAGCGGTGCCTCGACGGCCAAGCTGACCCCGGGCGGCCGCCACGCCAGCGCCACGGCTGCGTCGCCGAGGCGGGAGGCCCGGAAGCTCATCGCCGAGGGCCAAGCGAGATGGCTGAAGGCACGGAAGGCCTTCTTGTCGGGAGGGGGACGCTGATGGTGCGCGTGATCCGCAAGAACCTCCGCAACTTCATCGCGATCGCTGTCCTCGTGGTGATCGCGCTGGCGACCAGCTACTACATCGTCAAGCAGCAGCGGCTGCGGATCCCGATTCTCGAACCGCACCCGTTCACGCTGCACGCGAAGTTCCAGACCGCTCAGGCGGTGGTCCCGGGTCAGGGGCAGACGATCAACGTCGCTGGGGTCAAGGTCGGCGACGTCGAGAGCGTCGAGCTCAAGGACGGGGTTGCCGACGTCACCTTCGCGATCGACCCGAAGTACGTGCCGATCTATCGCAACGCGACGATCCTCCTTCGCCCCCGGACCGGCCTCAACGACATGTTCTTCCAGCTCGACCCCGGGACCAAGAGCGCCGGTGAGGTGCCGGACCGAGGCACAATCCCCCTTGCCAACACCGCTCCCGACGTCAACCTCGACGAGGTCCTCTCGGCGCTCGATGGCGATACGCGTGCCTACCTGCGGATTCTGCTCGTCTCCGGGGGTCAGGGCCTAAACGGCCAGGCGCAAAACCTCGGCAAGCTCCTCGGCGGGCTCGGGCCGATCAACCGCGACCTCGATCGGCTGAACCGCCTCGTCGCCGAGCGGCGCCGGAGCCTCGCCAACCTCATCCACAACCTCAGCGTCCTCACCAAGGACGTCGGGCACCACGCGTCCGACGTGACCACGCTGGTGCGGGCATCGAACTCGGCGCTCGGGGCGATCGCGCAGCAGTCGCCGGACCTCGAGCGAACCGTCGCCGAGCTCCCCGGCGTGCTCTCTGACACCCGCTCGGCGCTGACCGCGGCTGCGCCGTTCGCGCGTCAGCTCGGCCCCACCTTCAACTCGCTTCGCCCGTTCGCCCGCAAGCTCCCAGAGCTCAACTCCTCGTTGACCAAGCTGGCCACCAGCGCAACGCCGACGCTTCGCCACCGGATCCGTCCGTTCGTCCGCGCTGCGCAGCCGGTGATCAAGCCCCTGCGCGGCGCCGCCAACGAGTTCTCCGCCGCAACGCCGAGGCTGACGGTGGTCGGCAAGGAGATCAACAGGCTGGGCAACATGGCCGCCTACAACCCGCGCGGCGCCAATCCCCCCGGAACCGCGGGCCGCGATGAGGGCTACCTGTACTGGGCCGCGTGGCTCTCCCACAACGGCGCCCTGACCTTCGACGCCCAGGATGCGAACGGCGCCTACCGCCGCCTCAATCTGTTGGCGTCCTGCGAAGGCCTCAAGAATCTGGTTGCGGTCAATCCGCTGGCCCCTCTGATCACGGGCTTTGGTCCGGTCATCTCGGCGGTGTGCCCATGAGCGAGGAGAGCTGATGGCGAAGCAGGCCCCATCGATCGGGCGCATCCTGGTCGCGGTCGGCTTCGCGCTCTCGTGCTTCGGGCTGATCCTCTTCCTGTGGGTGGCGTTCGGCGGCCCGATCCCGCTCAAGCCGGAGAGCTACCGGATCACCGCCTACTTTCCGGAGGCGACCCAGCTCGCCCAGCAGTCGGACGTGCGAATCGGGGGCGTGTCGGTCGGGAAGGTCGAGTCGATCTCGCTCGCCCCGCCGGACAAGCGTGTGCATGGAAAGGACACCACGGAGGCGGTGATCCAGATCGATCCCGAGTTCGCGCCGATCTCAAGCGACGCGAAGGCGATCCTGCGCCAGAAGACCCTGCTCGGGGAGACCTACGTGGAATTCACGTCCGGCGACAACCCGAATGGAGAGCCAAAGCCGGTCTCGTTTGGGCCCGCCGCCGCCGAGGCGAACGCCGCTTCGAGCGACGCCTCGTCGGTCCACTCGATACCCGAGGGCGGCACGCTCCCCGTCTCCCAGACCCAGGAGGCGACCCAGATCGACGAGATCTTCAACGCGCTCGACAAGCAGACCCGGACCGCCTTCCAGCGCTGGCTCCAGAACGCCGCGGTAGCGATCAAGGGTCGCGGCGTGGACCTCAACGACGCCCTCGGCAACCTCGGGCCGTTCGCCTCCGACACCTCGCGGGTGCTCGAGGTCCTGCACCGCCAGCAGAAATCGGTCCGCGGCCTCGTGCGCGACACGGGCACCGTCTTCGACGCGCTTTCGCGAAACGACGCCGAGCTCGCCCACGCGATCACTGGCTCCCAGCAGACCTTCAAGGCGCTTGCGTCGGAGAACCAGGCGCTCCACGAGACGTTCCAGATTCTTCCGACGTTCGAGCGCGAGAGCCGCCTCACCCTGGCCCGCCTCGATCGCTTCCGAGCCAACGCCCACCCGCTCGTCCGCAAGCTGCTCCCGGTGGCGAACGACATCTCGCCGACGCTGCGCTCGGTCCGCCGCCTCTCGCCGCACCTGCGTTCATTGTTCATCGACCTCGGGCCGCTGATCAAGGCTGCGAAGTCGGGGCTGCCGGCGACGTCGCGCTTCGTCGCCAAGCTGCGGCCGGTGCTCGGCGCCCTCGACCCGTTCCTCTCAAATCTGAACCCGGTGATCACCTACCTCAAGGACTTCCGGACCGAGGTCACCAACTTCCTCACGGGGCCGCCGCAGGGCCTTGCCACGCTGAGTTCGACGCCCGGCCAGCCGGCACCGAGATACTCACTACGGGTTCTGAGCTACATCAGCTCGGAATCGCTGTCGCTCTATTCGATCCGACTGGCCACCAACCGTGGGAACGCGTATCTGCCGCCGAACGGGCTGATCTCCCAGGGAGCGCCGAGCAAGGGCATCTTCCCCAACTTCGACTGCAAGAACCTTGACTTCGGCCTCAACGGGCCGCCCAACGGCACAGTCACCGAGAACCCGCTTCTACCCGGGCAGACCCGGCCCGACGTCAACCAGGGCAACCCACCCGACGTCGGTTTCGCCCCCTGCTTCATCCAGAAGCCGTTCAAGAAGTTCGGCAACGGCCGCTTCCCGCGTGTCTACGCCGAGCCCTAGCCGGCCAAATTGGTTCGAAATAGGATCCGCCTCCGGCAGCGAGTAGAGGAGACGGGTTGGCCTACTTCAAGGACGCGCAGGAGGTCTACGACATCATCGGCAAGCTGTTCGTCGACATCGCCGCCGACGACGAGCTGGCGCCGAAGTTCCGCAAGGCGAACACGATCGTCCAGTACGCCTACCGGGAGCCGGAGTCGACGATCACCGTCCGCCTCCAGGAGGGTCGGCCGGGCGACGTCGACTTCGGCGAGACGGAGATGGAGCCGGAGGTGACGATGGCGATGGAGGCCGACACGGCGCACCGCTTCTGGCTCGGGCAGGTGAACGTCACCGTCGCCCTGGCGCGCGGCCAGATCAAGGCCAAGGGGCCGGTGGCGAAGATCCTCAAGCTGGTCCCGCTGACGAAACCGATCTTCCCCCGCTACAAGGCACAGCTCGAGGCCCAGGGCCGCCAGGATCTGATCGCCTCCGAGTAGGTGTTCAAGCCGTTCTACCAGTGGAAGTCTTCGACCCGGGTCATCGCCGGGCTCGACCTGATCGGGTCGGCAGGGTTCGAGTTCGCCAAGGAGGGGGCCTCGCGGACGCTCCTCGTCACCGACCCGGTGATCCGCGGAACCGGGCTCGTCGGCGCGGCCGAGGCCGGGCTTCGCGACGGCGGGGTCGAGGTCGCCGGCGTCTTCGACGCGGTCCCGCAGGACTCCGACACCGAGGTCGTCGCCGCCTGCGCCGAGCGCGCCGCCGGGCTCGGCGCCGACTCGCTCCTCGCGGTCGGCGGCGGCTCGGTGATCGACACCGCCAAGGCCGCCAACATCCTCTTCACCCACGGCGGCGCGGTCCGCGACTACGAGGGGATGCTGCTCCTGCCCCGGGCCGGCGACGGTGCCGGGCCGCCGCTGCCGCTCGCCCCGCTGGCGGCGATCCCGACCACCGCGGGAACCGGGTCGGAGGCGAGCGCCGCGGCGGTGGTCAAGGACCGCGGCGAGGGACTCAAGGTCGAGATCATCGATTTCGGCCTCTTCCCCGCGCTCGCGATCCTCGACCCGGCCGCGACCGAGACGCTGCCGGCGCCGGTTGCGGCCGCGACCGGGATGGACGCCCTCACCCACGCGATCGAGGGCTACGTCTCGAGCGAGTGGAATCCGCACGCCGACGCCTGCGCCCTGCACGCGATCAGGCTGATCCGCTCGAGCCTCGAGCGGGCGGTCGCCGACGGCGACGTCGAGGCGCGCGGGAACATGCTGATCGCCGCCGACCTCGCGATCCAGCCGAGCGGGTCCGGCGCGATCGGCATCGCCCATTCGATGTCGCATCCATGCGGGGGGCGCTACGGCGTCCCGCACGGGGTCGCGAACGCGATCAACCTGCCTTGGGTGATCGAGTTCAACGCCGCCGGCGGCGAAGGCATCGCCGACCGCTACCGGACGGTCGCCGCCGAGCTCGGCGTCGACGCCGCCGGCGACCACGCGGCGGTGGGATCGGCGCTCGCCGATGAGGTGCGGGCCCTGGTCGGGCGCCTCGGGCTTCCCGGCCGGCTGTCGGAGGTCGGGGTCCCCGAGGACGGGATCCCGGCGCTGGTGGAGGGCGCGATGGGGGATGGATGCACGCTCGTCAACCCGCGGGAGGCGACGGAGGAGGACTTCGAGGCGCTGTTCAGGAGAGCAATGTGAGCGCGAAGGACGAGGCGGAGGCCTGGGCGGAGGTCGTTCGCGGCGTGGCGCGAAAGCGGGACCTCCACTACGAGGAGGTCGGCGGGCTCAACCCGAGGGGCGGGCCGGAGGCGCTCTGCCCGGGTGGGACGAACCGGCTCACGGGGCAGCTCGCGAACGAGTTCTGGGGCGCCTCGTGCGACGCCGACGAGCACGAGGAGGGCGGCCTGTTCTCGAAGGCCGTCCTGCCGGGCGCGGTCCTGGTCAAGGCCCATGTCCCCGACCTCGCCAAGGTGATGCCGCCGTTCAACGTCGAGTCGATCGAGCGCCGCCCAGACGAGATCGCGATCCAGCGCGTCGCGCGCAAGGTCGAGTTCGAATCGATCGAATTCAACAAGCGGTTCCTGGCGACCGTGCCGAAGGAGTACGACCCGCTCGCGCTGCGGGAGACGTTCAGTCCCGGCTTCCTGGAGTGGGCGACCTCGATCGACAACGAGGTCGACTTCGGCGTGCTCGAGAAGCAGCTCTACCTCCACTGGCGGCTTCGCGAGCGAAGCGCCGACGAGCTCGAGGCGGCGCTCGCCAACGGCGGCCAGCTCTTCCGCCGGATCGTCAAGGAGGTCGACGAAGCGAACGTCCACACCTACCCGCCGGGCCCCTGGCACGCCGGGCTCGAGCCGTTCCCGGACGAGCCTGGGCCGCCGAGTTAGGCTGAGCTCGTGAGAAGGCTCGCCGTCGGGCTCGCATGCCTCGCGGCCCTCGCGGTGCCCGCGAGCGCCTCCGTCTACGGCGTTCTCAGTCGCCGGACGGCCACCGGATTCCTGCGCCTCAGAACGAACACCTTCCACCGCCGCGGCAAGTGCGACTCGGGCCGCCTGCGCTGGCGCGCCCGCTTCGTGCCGCGCCTCGGATAGCCCGCGGCGACGCGCTAATCGAGCTCGTCCGCCCGCGCGAGGTCGCTGGGCTCCCAGCGTCCCTCGCGTCCCTCGAAGCCGAACGGCGGCGAGGTGGCCGAGACATAGACGAGAGGCCCCGCGTGAGCGCGAATCGCGTGGTCGGTACGGGGCGGGATGAAGATCATCGCGCCGCGTTCGACCCCGCGCTCCTCGCCGGCGACGATCATCGTCCCGCGCCCTGCGACGATCACGTACGCCTGCTCGCTCTCCGGGTGCGCATGCAGGTCCTGCTGGCTTCCAGGGGCGCACTCGACCCAGGTCACCGCCAGGTTCCGCGACCCGAAGTCCCCGGCGGCGAGCAGGAGGTGCGACACCTGGCCGCCTCCACGCGCGTGGGTCGGCGCCTCGTCGATGCCCCGGACGTGCACGAGCCGACGGTAGGGCTCGGCGATTGGCGACTTTCGGACGCATGACTCCACAACTCGCCAATCGCGACCGGGTCAGCCCCTCGGATGGCGGCCCCATATGCTGCCGCCGCCAACTCGACCGAGGGCGGCGAAAGGAGCGGAATGGGACTACTCGACGGCAAGGCGGCGATCGTCACCGGCTCGGCGCGCGGGATCGGCCGGGCGACGGCCGAGCTGTTCGCCGGCGAGGGCGCGAAGGTGCTGATCAACGACATCGACGCCGACATCGCCGAGCAGGCGGCCGGGGAGATCGAGGGTGAGACCGCCGTTCACGCCGGCGACCTGACCGCCGAGGGCGCCTGCGAGGAGCTCGTCGCCAAGGCCAACGAGGCGTTCGGCTCGGTCGACATCCTTGTCAACAACGCCGGCTACACGTGGGACGGGGTCATCCACCGGATGAGCGACGAGCAGTTCCAGGCGATGCTCGACATCCACACCATCGTCCCGTTCCGGATGATCCGCGCGCTCGCCCCGCACTGGCGCGAGGCGGCGAAGCGGGAGGCGGCCGAGGGCAACGAGGTCTTCCGCAAGATCGTCAACGTGACCTCGATCTCGGGGACGATGGGCAATGCCGGTCAGGCCAATTACTCGTCGGCCAAGGCGGGGGTCGTCGGGCTAACGAAGACGATCGCCAAGGAGTGGGGCCAGTTCAAGATCAACGTCAACGCCGTCGCCTTCGGCTTCGTCGAGACGCGGCTGACGGCGGCGAAGGAGAAGGGCGAGACGATCGAGGCCGGCGGCCGCGAGGTCGAGCTCGGGATCCCGGAGCAGATGCGCCAGATGGCCTCGTTCACGATCCCGCTCGGGCGCCCGGCGCAGCCGTCCGAGGCCGCCGGGCCGGTGCTGTTCCTGGCCTCCCCGCTCGCAAATTATGTCCACGGCCAGGTGCTCAACGTCACCGGCGGGCAATTCGTCGGCATGATGTACTGAGGCGGCTGCAAAGCTGCGCATATCTGCGTCCTCAGCCGGCTGTCTCGCTCACGTACGTCTGAAGTACGCTCGCTTCGCCAGCCGGCTTGCGTCCCTGATCTGCTTGCTTTTCGCCGCCTCAGCGGGGGCGGGTTGCGGCGGACGCGAGACTCCCTTCACCCAGACCGGCGGGTCCGGCAAGCCTCACGAGGGCTTCCTCGTCGCCGCGCTCGGCGACTCGATCACGGCCGGGGCGCCGCTGTGGGATCCGAACCCGGCCGTCCGCGCCGGCATCGGCGCGGCGGCGAGCCGCCGCAGCCAGTACGAGTACTGGGCCGCGCGGGCCGTGCCCGGGGTGCACTTCCGCAACTGCGGGGTCTCGGGCGAGCGGACCGATCAGATCGCCGCCCGCCTCGGCTGCGCCCACGGCGCCGACGCGCTGATCGTCCAGGGAGGGATCAACGACATCGTCCAGACATTCGGCGCCGGGCGCCGCCTCGAGCGGCGCACGGTCGACGCCGCGGCGCGGAACATCGATCGGATGGTGGCGGCGGGCAGGCGGATGGGGCTCGCGGTGTTGATCGCGAACCTCCTGCCCCTGAATGGCGCCTCGCCGCGGCTCGACGCCGCAATCGCGCGGATGAACGCGAAGATCGCGGCAATCGCTCGACACCGACACGTCGCGGTCCTGCCCTTCCATGCCACCCTCGAGCGACCGCCGGGCTCGGGCAGGATGCGCTCCGATCTGACGGCCGAGGGTGAGCATCCCTCGATCGCCGGCTACGCGCTCCTCGGCCGGGAGGCGGTGGCCCCCGCGCTGCGCCGGCTGGTCGAGCGCGCTCGTTAAAGGTCGCGCCGACGCTCCTCGGCGACCGGCTCGCCGCCTTCGCCGGCGATCGCCGGCGGCGGCCAGGGACCGAACCAGTTGTCGCGGGCGCCGTCGATCGTGATCACCGCGCCGGAGACGAAGTCGCCTGCGGGCGAGGCCAGGTAGGCGACCATCCAGGCGATCTCCTCCGGTCGCCCGAGCCGTCCGAGGGGGATCGTCCGGGGCACGTTCTCGGTCACCTCGCGCGGGTACTTCGTCCGCAGCACCTCGGTATCGAACTGGCCCGCGGCGAGCGCCGAGAGCCTGATTCCGAACCGCGCCCACTCGACCGACAGCGTCCGGGTCATGTTCTCGACCGCGGCCCGTGCGGCGCCCGAGTGGACCATCCCCGGCATCCCGTTGTGGGGGGAGAGGGTGACGCTGATCACCTTGCCGCCGCCGCCCGGGATGAACGCCTTCGTCGCCGCTGCGTGGGTCATCTGCCAGGTCCCCTGGACGTTCAGCTCGACCACGGTCCGAAAGCCCTTCGGGGTGATCGCCTCGGCGGGGCTGAGGAACTGGCCGCCGGCGTTGTTCACGAGGACGTCGAGGCGCCCATGGCGCTCGAGGATCCCGTCGACGAAGCGCTCGGTGGCCTCGACCTCGCGGATGTCGAGCGCCTCGTAGACACCCTCGCCGCCCTCGGCCGCGATCGCACGGGCGGTCTCGGCGAGCGGCTCCGGGCGCCGGCCGCACCCGACCACGACCGCGCCGAGCCGCGCCAGCTCGAGCGCCGT
>JBKPNB010000193.1:0-3732 GCA_046732395.1 Actinomycetota bacterium
GGTTGGACGACCCACCCCTTCGCGAGCTCAGACGATCTCGCCCCCGATGCTCGCGATCGCCGGGCTCTTCTCGCCGATGATGCGCGAGCTGCGCGAAACCACCTACCAGTTCCGAGCGCCGTTCGTCGTCGATTCGTCCAAGTTCGAGCACGCCTTCGGCTCCTTCGACGCGACGCCCCACCGCGCGGCAATCGAACAGACCGTGGAGTGGTTTCGCTCTCGATGAGCAATCCGCCGACCCCGCGCACGCGGATGACGCGTACACGCGGCCGTGGAATTGATCATCCAGGGGAACGTGACGCGTGCCCGGGGGAGCTGTATGGGGCCGTCATCCCGCTACCGTCGAGCGCATGACGATCCAACGCATGGACCACGTCGGCATCGTGGTCGACGACCTCGCGGCCGCGACGGCGTTCTTCGTCGAGCTCGGACTCAAGCTGCAGGGCGAGGGGTCGGTCGAGGGCGGTTGGGTGGACCGCATCGTGGGGCTCGAGGGCGTCCGGGCGAAGATCGCGATGATGGAGACCCCGGACGGCCACGGCCGGCTCGAGCTGACGAAGTTTCACGCCCCGTCCGGCCCGGTTGGCGACGGGCACGCGCCGGCGAACACCCCGGGCATCCGCCATGTCACATTCGCAGTCGACGACATCGACGCCGCGGTCGCCCGCCTGCGAGCCCACGGCGCGGAGCTCGTTGGCGAGCTGGAGCGCTACCAAGACAGCTACCGGCTCTGCTACGTCCGCGGCCCGGAGGGCATCATCGTCGAGCTGGCGGAGCAGATCGGCTGAGGGCTCCGGCCGGCCGCCAACCGCCTCGCCAGCGTCGGTGGTGGTCCCGGGGCAGGATCCTTGTATGCACACCCACAGCTGCCGGGCTCGTACAAACTGCCACCTCGCCTAGGCGCCGAGAAATTCCGACTCCAGAACGACGTCCTTGAAAAGCGTCTGGTACTCGGCGTGTGTTTCGTGCTCGACCGAGCGCCAGGCCTTGCCCTCCTGCGCGCGCATGTACGCCCGGTACTCCGGCGCGCCCGGGATCCTGATGTTGTCGGCGACGACGATCGAGCCCGGGTGAAGCCACCGGCGGCCGACGATCCTCTCGAGGTCGGGAAGGTAGGCCTCGCTCACGTGGTCGATGAACACAAAGTCCAGCGAGCCGGCGGCGAATCCGTGCTCTGACTCGAGCCGGCCGATCGTCGCGCCGCCGTCGTCGAGCGTCCCCACCACGACGGCCAGCCGGTCGCCGGCTCCGGCGTGGTCCCATATCCGCCGAGCGATCTCCGCATTCGCGGCGTTGAACTCGATCGACACGAGCCGCCCGCCCTCGGGCATCGCCCGGGCGATGCGGAGCGCGCTGTAGCCGCAATAGGTGCCGAGCTCGAGCGCCCGCCGCGGCGCTGCCCTGCGGACCGCGGCGTCGAGCAGCTCCCCCTTCTCATCGCCGACGTTGATCAGGAAGCTGCGGCGGTAGGCGAAGTCATCCACCACGCGGATCACATCGTCGAGGTCCCCCCTTCGCGCCTCGGCCGAGACGTGCTCGGCCAGCGCCAGCTCCCGGCCGTCGCCCACCTGCCCGTCCGTTCTGAGGCGCCGCCCGCCAAGCAACATCCGAACCACCGACCAGCGCAGGAAGGGAAGGCGCTTCCCGCCGAGCTCCGTCACGGGCGGCATTGCCGCGATCCTCTCACGAGCTCGCACTCCGTCGAAGTGCGAGGCTATTCGTGTGCCTGCGCGCGGCGCCTCGACCACCAAGAATCGGACCGCATTCAGCGAGGCCGACGTGCCCGACGCGAAGCGCGGCTATCCGGACTTCGACCTGCGCGACTACGCCTCCTGGCGCGGGTTCGAGTTCCTCGACCACGGGACGCCCGCCGGCTTCCGAGCCGCCGTGCCTTGCGAGGAGGAGCTCCAATCGAACGTGATGCGCGGCAGCTTCCCCGGCGGCGCGTACGGCGTCCTCGCCCACGAGGGCCTCGAGGTGGGGTGGACGGACGAGAGCCCGGACTGGGGCGGGACCTTCTACGGGACCCGGGTCACCGCCAGGGGGGAGACCGGCGGGCTCCTCGCTTTGGTTCCCGTGATCGGCTGGTTCGTGGGCTCAGCGGCGACCGCGACGGTGCGGATTCCGGTCACGCTGGCCGCCGTTCGGGTGCCGGAGACGGTCGGCGCGCTCACCCACCTGCGGATCGACCGCCGCCGCTCCGCGCCGCCGTTCTCGTTCGGCAACCGGACCGGGCTCGACGACCTCGTGGGGGAGAAGGGCTGGGCCCTCTACGCGCGGGAGCGGCCGGAGCCCGACGTGGTGGCGCGGCTGCTGGCCGAGCCGGTGGCCGAGCTCCTTCGCGAACACACCGACGACGGCCTCTTCCAGGCGGTCGTCTGGTGGGGAACGCTCGTCGTCCGGCGCAACGGCTTCTTGCGCTCGTTCGAGGAGCTCGACGAGCTGGCGCGGGCGACGAGCCTACTCGCCGGACGCCTGCGCGAGGTCTGCCTGCCGCTCGCCGAGCGCCGGGCCTTCGAGGCGAGACTCCCGCCGCCTCCGCCGCGGAGCGGGCTCGATGCACCGCCCGGCTTCCTGGTCGAGGAGGCGTGGAGCCGGTGGGCGGCCGGCCTCAGCGCTCGCTACGGGCTCGAGTCGGAGGATCCGCTGCTCTACCACCGCGCCTTCCCGTCGCTCCCGGTGCCGGGAGTGGCGTGCGTGGTGCTTGCCGGGACACTCCCGCGGCTCGGCCTCGCGGGCCGCCTGGTCGTCCATCGCGAGCGCGAGGCGGCGCGGCCGGCTCTCGTCCTCCCGACACCGGCGGGCAGCCGGCCGACGGCGCCGGGGGGGCGGGGGCATCCCGAGCACGGCGTCCGGGTCGAGGTCGCCGACGGCTTGATGGCGGTCTGGAGCATCCCGAGCTACTGGGGCAGCGCGATGGCCGGTGATATCGAAGCCTTCTTCGCCAGGGCGGCCGCCGTCCTCGGGACGTAAAGGGGCCGGGGCGCTCGCCCCCGATCCGCTCTTCTGAATCGTTGCCGCCTATCGTCGCCGCCGATGCGACGTTGGTCTCTCCTGCGCAACCGCGACTTCATGCTGCTCTGGAGCGGCGAGGGGCTCTCGGAGCTTGGCTCCCAGACCTCGACCGTCGCCTATCCGCTGCTGATCCTCGCGTTGACTGGTTCGCCGGCGAAGGCCGGGGTCGTTGGACTAGCGAAATGGCTACCGCTCGCAGTCTTCGCCATGCCGGCGGGCGCCCTCGCCGACCGCGTGGATCGCAAGCGGTTGATGATCGCCTGCGACGCGATCCGCGCTGCCGCGGTGATGAGCATCGTGCTCGCGCTGTGGCTCGGGACCCCCACCTACGGCCAGGTCGTGGCCGTCGCCTTCCTCGACGGGGCGCTCTTCGTCACCTCCTACATCGCTGAGCGCGGCGCGCTCCGGCAGGTCGTGGTGGACGACCAACTTCAGGACGCGGTGGCCCAGAACGAGGCCCGGACCTTCGGCGCCACGATCGTCGGGCCGCCGCTCGGCGGAGTGCTGTTCGCGGCGGGGCGAGCGCTGCCGTTTCTGGCCGACGCGATCTCCTACGTCTGCTCAAGCACCGCGATCTGGTTGACGCGCTCGAGGTTCCAGATCTCGTCCGTGGGCAAGCCGCGGCGAGGCCTTCGGGCGGACGTCGTCGATGGATTCGGCTGGCTCTGGCGGCGGCCGTTCTTTCGCACCGCGGCTCTCCTCTTCGCCGCCGGCAAT
>JBKPNB010000194.1:0-5859 GCA_046732395.1 Actinomycetota bacterium
GGGGTCGAGGTCTGAAATCGTGGCCGCGCCCGATGCTCCTCGCCGCCCTCGCGACCCTCGTCGGCGCCGGCGTCCAGTCGGCGACCGGGTTCGGCTTCGCGCTGCTCGCCGCGCCAGCGTTCCTCGCCGCGGTCGGGCGCGACGAGGCGGTGACCACCGTCCTCGTCCTCAGCCTCGCGCTGAACGTCCTGATGCTGGCGGGCGAGGGCCGGCGCCCGGAGGTCCTCGGGCGGCCGCTGGCGATCGTGCTCGCCGCCGCGGTCCCCGCGATCGTCGCCGGGGCGTTCGTGCTGCGGGCCTTGTCGAAGCCGCTCCTCCAGGTCCTCGCCGGGGCGTTGATCCTCCTCGCCGGGGCGATCGATGCCCGCCGCCCACCCTCGCCGGCGCGGCGCCCGGGGCGCCCGGCGACGGTCGGTGTCGGCCTCGCCGCCGGCGCACTGACGACCACCACGACGGTCAACGGGCCGCCGATCGTCCTCTGGCTCCAGCGCCTCGGCGCCGGCGCGGGTCAGGCGCGCGATTCGCTGGCGGCCGCGTTCGCCTGCCTCAACCTGCTCGGCGCGGCGACGATCGCGATCGTCCGCTCCGACGGCGGCTCCGGTCCGGACCCGCTCACCGTGCTCTGGCTGCTGCCGGTGCTGATCGCCGGGCAGCTCATCGGGCGCCGGATCTTCGAGCGCCTCGACCCGGCACGCTTCCGGGCGATCGCGATCGGCCTCGTCCTCGCCGCCGGCATCGCCAGCATCGTGGCCGGGGCCGTCGCGAGCTGAGCGCCGGCCCTACCCGCTGCGCAACGGGCGGGTCCCGCAGTGGACGAAGTGCGGGAGCCTCGTGAGCGGGGCCTGGACGGTGGCGGAGTCGGGCCCGACGTAAGATCGGTGCGTCGCCGGATCGCGCCAACACCCAACCGGTAAGTAGACCCGCCGCGACCGCATGCCCTCTGTGACCACCGGCGCCACCAGCAGGTTGCGGCCGAGGAGCCACTCCTGATCCTGGCGGCGGGCGCGGCGATCGTGCGGATAGGCAAGCCACAGCGGCCTGGTCGGTGGGATGCCCGTCCTGGCCGCGTGGCGCCAGAGGCGCATGATCAGCGGCGCCGCCTTCAGGTGGAGCCGCGACAGGCGCTTGTAGACGCGGACGGTCTGGGCATCGAAGCTCCACGGCGTATGCGTCCCGGTGGGGCCGGCGCCGTGGAGGCGGAAGACCGGGCTCAGCGCCGCCCACTCGGCCCAGCGCAGGAAGAGCTCCTTCGTCGTCGGCGGCGTCGTCAGGTCGAAGTAGCCGCCGATGTCGGTGCCGAAGCCGTAGGCGCCGCCGACGGCGCGGTTCAGCATGTCCGGGGTCGATGAGGCGAGGCCGGAGGACCGAGTCCAGTCGGTCGTCTCGTCGCCCGGGAAGTTGCCGCCCTCGTACGCGGCCGACCCAGGCCGGCCCGTGTATCCGGCGCGCGTGAAGAACCACAGGTGGCGGTGCGGGTGGTGTCGCTCGTATCGCTCGATCTCCTCCCGGGTCGCCCTCGCATAGAGCGCGAGGTAGCGGTTGTGCATCGCCGCCCCGGTCTCGCCGTCGGCGAAGCGCATGTTGGTGAGGACCTCCTCGCCGAAGTCCTGCATGAAGCCGTCGGCGCCGAGGTCGAACGCGCGGCGGACCTCCCGCTGCCAGTAGCGGACCGCGGCGGGATCGGTGAAGTCGAGGAGGGCGATCGGCTGGCCGGAGGTGCCGGAGGTGATGAAGGGACGCCCGTCCGCGTGGGTCGCGACCCAGCCGTTGGCGACCGCGGCCGAGTCCGGCGTCACCCACGGGCGCAGGTAGACGAGCGGGTGGATGCCGCGCCGCCGCAGGGTCCGGATCACCCGAGCCTGCTCGCCGGGGCTGGTGTAGGTGTGGAGCGCGAGGCCGTCGTTGCCGTCGGGGAGACCCCAGCCCTCGATCCGGTAGGCGGTGAGCTGCAGGTGGCGGCCGGCGATCTGGCGGAGGTCGTCGGCGACGTTCGCCTGGTAGTCGGCATCGGTCTCGCCGAAGTTCTTGACCAGCCGGTCGAGCATCGGACCGAGCGCCCACCGGGGCGGCACAGGCTGGCGGCCGGTGAGCGCGGTCAGGGTGCGGATCGCCCGCGGAGCCCGTCCGGGGGCGACGACGTAGCGGAGCCGCGGCGCCGAGACGCCCAAGTTCCAGGCGTCGCGGCGCCCCTCGTCGAGCTGGAAGCGCGCGAGCCGCGGCTGGTCGAGCAGGAACCCGTAGCCGCGCGAGGAGACGAATTCCGGCTGCGGGTAGTACGCGGCTGTGGGCCCGTTCGGGTAGAGCGAGCGCCCGCCGCCGCCCTCGCCGATCCCGGTGCGGCCGTCGACGTTCTCCTCGTCGACCCAGCTCGAGAACGTATTGCCGCGCTGGTCGAGCGAGTTGTGCCGCCCACCGAACCCGAAGAACCCCTCGCCCGGGCCCGAGGCGAAAGAGTCGCCGACGATCGCCACGCCGCGGGCCGGATGCGGCCGGACGCCGACCCCGATCGCGCAGCAGCCGACGGGCGCCACCTTCACCGCCAGGGTCCGCCCGCTTGGATCGTCGGTCGAGACGACGAGCTCGGCGCCGCCCGCCGCCCGCTCCACCCGCTTCACCGCGGCGGCCGAGTACTGGGTCCCGGAGCGCTCGCCGCTCAGCAGGTTGCCGCCCCACAGGCCGCCGTCGTACTGCTCGATCGTCTCCGAGCCGACCAGGAAGCCGAGCGGTGCGTAGAGCGTCGGCGCGGCGGCGGCGTCGAAGCCGGGCGCGAGGGGGTCCTCGGCCCGCGAGGTCGGCAGCGGCGCCGGGCTGCGGTTGCGAACCTCGCCGAGGACGGTCTCGCCGGCTCCGTCCTCGATTCGGATCCGGAATGGGTCCCGGGCGATGACCGCGCTCGCCTTGCGGGTGGCGACGACGATTCGATCGTGCGAGGTCCGGACGGCGGCGGAGCTCGTCGCCGCGACGGGCGCGCAGCCGAGGAGCGCCACAGCGGCGGCGATCGCCACGGCGGCGAGCGCCCCCGCCCGCCTTATGGTTGCCATGGTCCTACCCCAGCCGCCGCTCGGCCTCGTCGGCGCCCTCGGCGAGGCGGACGACGACGTCGGCGAATTGCTGGAACGCCTCGTTCGACGCGCCGTACTGGCCGGCCGCGAAGCGGGAGTAGACGCCCTCGAGGATGATCGCCAGCTTCCAGCAGCCGAGGGCGACGAAGAAGTCGATCTCGCCGAGGTCGCGGCCCGAGCGCTCGGCGTAGCGGGCCTTGAGCTCGTCGCGGACCGGGAAGCCGGCGGCCATCGTCGGCGGGTCGAAGAGCGCGGTCTGCTCGTCGCCGGGCTCGGACCAGTAGACCAACAGCATCCCGATGTCGGCGAGCGGGTCGCCGAGGGTGCAGAGCTCCCAGTCGACCACCGCCGCCACCTCGCCGCCGGGAGCGAGGATCATGTTGTCGAGGCGGTAGTCGCCGTGGACCAACGTCGTCTCGTGCTGGTCGGGGATCCGCGCCTCGAGCCGCCGGTGGACGTCCTCGATCAGGTCGAGCTCGCGGGTCTTCCAGCCCTCCCACTGCCGTTGCCAGCGGCGGAGCTGGCGGGCGACGTAGTCCTCGCGGCGGCCGAGCTCGCCCAGGCCGACCACGTCGGGGTCGACGCCGTGGACCGCGACCAGGGTGTCTATCAGCCGCTCGCCGATCTCACGCCGCTGCGGCTCAGCGAAGTGCTCCTCGGCCTCCCGCCTGGAGCGCAGCACCGGGCCCTCGACCCAGCCCATGACGTAGAACGGGACGCCGCCGTTGACGGCGCCGTCCTCGCAGAGGCCGATCGCCGGCGCGACCGGGACGTCGGTGGGCGCCAGCGCCGAGATGATGCGGTGCTCGCGACCCATGTCGTGTGCCGAGGAGAGCGTCCTGCCGAGCGGGGGGCGGCGGAGCGCCCAGCGGTGGCCGGCGGCATCGGCGACGGCGTAGGTGAGGTTCGAGCGTCCGCCCGAGATCTTCTCGAACCGAAGCGGCAGCTCGGCCTCCGGCACTCGGTCGGCGAACCAGGCCTCGACCCCCGTCCGGTCGATCCCCTCCGGGACGGCCGCAGTAGCCTCCTCCGCCATGCGGCCGAAGCATATGAGAGCGCTGCTCGTCGACTTCGGCGGCGTCTTGACGACGAGCATCTGGCCCGCGTTCGCCGCGTTCTGCGAGCGCGAGGGACTCGAGCGCGACGCGGTGCGCGACCTCTTCCGCCGCGACCCCGAGGCGATCGCGCTCCTGCGCGGCCTCGAGACGGGCGAGCTCGAGCCGGCCGCGTTCGAGCCGCGGTTCGCGAGGCTCCTCGGGCTCGGGGCACCGGACGGGCTGATCGAGCGGCTGTTCGCCGATCTGCGCCCGGAGCCGGCGATGATCGCCGCCGTCGGCGCCGCCCGCGAGGCCGGGGTACGGACCGGCCTGATCTCGAACTCGTGGGGGTCGACCGTCTACGAGCCGGACATGCTCGAGCTCTTCGACGCGGTCGTGATCTCGGGCGAGGTGGGGCTCCACAAGCCGCAGCCCGAGATCTACCTGCTCGCCTGCGAGCGGCTCGGCGTCGAGCCGGCCGACGCGATCTTCGTCGACGACCTGCGCGAGAACATCGCCGGGGCCGAGGCGGTGGGGATGACCGGGGTGCTGCACCGGGACCCGGTGCAGACGGTGAGGCAGCTCGAGGATCTCTTAGGAACGACACTCACAGCGGTCGCCTGAACGCCGAGTGTCGACTGCATCATCCATACGCTGACGGAGTCGACGGTCGGCAGAAAACCAGTCCTCTAAGCCGAGCAGACGGTCGGCAGAAAACCAGTCCTGCTAACCCGAGCAGGAGCGGTCGTGGCGGAGGAGACCGCCGAGGCTGAGGCGGGTCACGACGTCGACCGCGCCCGGGCGCCGGGCCGCGATCCGGGTCCACCGCCCGGCGCGCGCCACGCACGATGACCCGGCGGCGACCGTCCAGTAGGGCGTGTAGTGGATTCGGACCAGGTACGAGCCCGGGCGGCGAACCGCAAGCCCGAAGTCGGCGGGGCCGACGCGGTCCAGGGTCGCGCCGGCCGGCGCGACGAGCGGCGTCGGTCGGCGGACCCGGTAGAGCGTCCAGTCGGCGCTTCGCCAGATCCGGCGCAGGTAGGGCAGGCCGCGGTCGATCAGCGCGACCTCGTCGCGGGCGATGTAGTCGAGGTCCGCATCGGCGACCGCGACGTAGGAGACCGCCCGGTCGTCGAGCCAGCGGCGGTAGCCGGCGGCGGTCGGCCGCCCGCCGGTGAAGCGGTGGAAGTCGCCGGACTCGAGCTGGCGGAACCAGCCGCGGGCGAGCGGGTAGCTGGGGGCGACGTAGTCGACCTCCCAGCGGTCGTGGGTCGGCGGGATCTCGATCCGCACCGGTCCCCGCGTCACACGGCCGAGCTCGGCCAGGAGCGGGTCGTAGTAGGAGCGCTCGACGGCGGGGTCGCCGCTCGCATTGACCAGGTCGCGGATCGGGGCCACCCACTGCCAGTACAGCAGCGGAATCGCGAGCGCCGCGAGGACCAGCGGCCGGCGCCCGACGAGCGCCAGCGCCAGCAGCGGCCCGGCGAACAGCGATCCGAGCCGGGTTGCGTTCGCGCCGACGGGCGAGTGGACGAGCGCCAGCGCCGCGCACAGGACGCCGTAGGCGAGGGCGCCCATCCGCAGCCACCGCTCCTCGGGCGGGACGAAGACGAGGACGGCGAGGACGACGAGCGGGATCGGCACGAAGGCCGAGAAGGCGAATGGGAACCAGCCGGGGTTGGGGAACGCCAGCGACAGCGCCAGCAGCGAGGCAAGCGCGGCGCCGGCGACTGCAAGCGGCGCGCGCCGGCCACCGGGGC
>JBKPNB010000195.1:0-15677 GCA_046732395.1 Actinomycetota bacterium
GATCCCGGCGGCTCGGCGCGTGACCGCCGAGCGCCCGGCGCTGACCAGGATCACGATGGAGCGGGCGGCGCTCGAGCCGCATCCGCGCTGGCGCCGGTTCGCGGGCCGGATCACGCGTCCGCGGGTCCTGGCCCTGATCGCGCTGGTGGCGGTGACGATCGGCGTCGGCGCGCTGATCGGCTCGCGGGCGCTGACCGAGCACGGAACGGCCGGTGGCAAGCGCCAGCACCGCCACGGCGCCCTCGCCCCGGGCCACATCACGGTGTCGGTCCTCAACGGCACCGCCGTCCCCGGCCTCGCGGCGAAGGTCAGCGAGACTATCCACGAGAACGGCTTCAAGCGCGGGACGATCGGCACCAGCCGCAAGCAGTACCAGCAGACCGTCGTCATGTTCGGGGGCGGTGAGAAGCGGGCGGCCGAGCGGGTCGCGCATGTCCTCGGCGTCACCCCGGTCCAGCGGATCGACCGCGTCACCCGTGCGGTCGCCGGGTCCGCCGACGTGGCGGTGATCGCCGGCGCCGACAGGGTCCAAGGTTGACTTGAGCAGGCGCGGCGTCGGCGCGGCGCTGTTCGTGGTCGTCGCGGCGGCGTCGTTCGTGACCGCCGCGATCGTCCTCTACGCGAAGACGCCGAAGCTCGCGCTCGAGGTGACCCGTCTCGACGAGAAGCTGGTGCCGAACGGCCCGCCCGGACACCGGGTGAGTCACATCCGCTTCTACGTCCGCTACGGCGACCCGCACGCCCGCGTGACGATCGTCGGGCAGGGCCTGAACCCGGCCCGGACGCTGGCGGGCGACGTGGCGCTCCGGGCCAACCGGCCCGTCTCCTACACCTGGAACGGAAGGACCGACGCCGGCGCCCTGGCGCCCGCCGGGCACTACGCGCTGCGGGTCAACCTCCCGGACCGGGGCCGCAACATGCTCTGGGTCGCGCACCGGATCCACCTGCGTCCGGCCGGGCCTTGAACGCGTCGGCCGGTCAGCTCGTCGGTCTCGTCTTCGCTCTCGGCGGCGCCGCCACGGCGGTCGGTGCCCGCGACGCGCGGCTGCGCTACGCGGCGCTGGCGGTGGCCCTGGCGGCCGCGTTCGCCCTGATCCTCGGCCAGGTCTGGGACACCTCGCGGCTCGCGAGCCTCCGCCGCCACCCGTCGGTCGCGGCGCTCGCCGCGGTCGCGCTCATCGCCGTCGTGGTCGGGCTGGCGCTCGCGTTCAGGCGCTGGCCCGCGGCCTTCCCTATCGCCGCGTTCGTGCTGCTGCCGCTCCGGGTCCCGGTCGAGATCGGCGGCCAGACCTCGAGCCTGCTCGTGCCCCTCTACCTGGTGATCGCCGGCGGCGCGCTCGCGCTCGGCTGGCAGGCGCTCGTCGCCCACGAGCCCGACATCGCGCTGCGCGCCGAGGCCTGGGCCTCGAGCGCGGCGGCGGTCTGGCTGCGCCGGCTGATCGCCGCCACCCTCGTCCTCTACCTGATCCAGGCCACCTACTCGCTGGACCCCGAGAACGCGGTCGAGAACGCCGCCTTCTTCTACGTTCCGTTCGCGGCGATGCTGGTCGCGCTGCTCGAGGTCCGCTGGAGCGAGGCGCTGATCCGCTCGCTGCTGGTCGCGGTGGGGGCGATCGCGCTGGTGCTGGCGGCGATCGGCATCTTCGAGTACGGGACCCGCCATCTCATCCTCAACCAGGACCTCCGCGGCGAGAACGCCCTCCACATCTACTACCGCGTCAACTCGCTGTTCCGCGACCCGAACATCTTCGGCCGTTACCTGGCGCTGGCGATCGTCGCGCTCGGCGGCTACCTGGCCTGGGAGATCCGCCGGCGGTGGGCGCTGGCCACCGCCGGCGTCGTCGGGGTCCTCCTCCTGGCGCTCGCGTTCACCTTCTCGCTGACGAGCTTCGCGGCGCTGCTCGCGGGGCTGCTGGTGATCGTGTGGGCGGTATGGGGGACCCGGCTGGCGGCGGCGACGCTGGCGGCGATGGCGGTGGTGGGCATCGTCGCCCTCGCCACTCGGGGCGTCTCTGGGACCGAGGTCGGCTCCGGCGGCGCCGGGCGCACCGGGCTGGTCCACGGCGGCCTCGAGCTGGCCGCCGACCGGCCGGTCTGGGGCTGGGGGTCGGGCGCTTTCGGCGAGGCGTTCTACACAAGGATCGAGCCCGCGAAGACCACCGCCTCCCACGACACGCCGATCGCGGTCGCCGCCGAGCAGGGCGCGATCGGGCTCATCCTCTACGTGGCCCTCGTCCTCGCGGCGCTCGGCGTCCTGTTCGGCGGCGGCGTCCGCGCCTCGCCGGCGCGGGCCACGGTCGCCGCGCTGTTCATCGTCATGCTCGTCCACAGCCTCGGCTACGCGAGCTTCCTCGAGGACCCCGCGACCTGGGCGGTCCTGGCGCTGGGCCTGACGCTCGCCCGCCGTCCGCCGCTCCCCGCGCACTAGCGATGGCGTATCTGCGCCGGCTCGCGACGACGGGCGCCGCCTACACGGCGTCGAGCGT
Organism: Actinomycetota bacterium; assembly: GCA_046732395.1. GTDB lineage: Bacteria > Actinomycetota > Thermoleophilia > Solirubrobacterales > 70-9 > JAWVFM01. The sequence goes on from JBKPNB010000195.1 coordinate 2,487, forward strand.
CCTCTCGAAGCTGATCGCGGTCTTCCTGCTGCCGCTCTACACGCGCTACCTGTCGCCGAGCGAGTACGGCGCGGCCGAGGTCCTGATGGCGACCGTGATCGCGGCCAGCATCGTCGTCCGGTTCGGGATGATCGAGGCGATCCTGCGCTTCTACTACCTGCCCGACGTCTCCAGGCGCGACGCGGTCGGCACCGGGTTCGCGGCGCTGCTGTGGACCTCGACCGCCGCCGCCGCGGTCGCGCTCGCCCTCGCCGGCCCGATCTCGGTGGCGCTCCTCGGCCACGAGGACGCGGGCCTGGTCCGGATCGCGATCCTCGGGCTCTGGGCGCTGACGCTCTGGGAGTACGTGCTGGCCCTGCTCCGGCTCGAGGAGCGCGCCCGCGCCTACTTCGCGATCACGGTGGCGAACGTGGTCGTCACCATCCCGCTCACGGTCTGGCTCGTCGTCTTCGAGCGCGACGGGGCGACCGGCCTTCTGATCGCCACCTACTCGACGGCGGTCCCGTTCATCCTCTACCGGCTCTGGGAGGAGCGGCGGCGGCTCACCCTCGCTCCGAGCCGGGCGCTGCTGCGGCGGATGACGCGCTTCGGTCTGCCGACGATGCCCGCCGAGCTCTCGCTCTACTCGCTCAGCTTTATCGACCGGCTGATCCTGGTGCGCGCCTCCGGGCTCGCGGCGGCCGGGCTCTACGCGCTCGCGGTCAAGTTCGCGCAGGGGATGAACGTGATCGCCCGGGCCTTCCAGCTCGCCTGGCCGCCGCTCGCCTACTCGATCGCCGACGACGACGAGGCGCGCAACGCCTACGCCCTGGTCTTCACCTGGTTCGCCGCAGTCTGCGCGTTCGCGGTCACCGGCTTCTGGCTCCTCGGCGACTGGATCGTGCGGGCCCTCGCGGCCCCGGACTTCTTCGGCGCCCACCGCGCGCTCGGCCTGCTCGCGACCGGAATCGCGCTCTACGCCCTCTACCTGGTGCAGGTGATCATCCTCGGCCGCACCGGCCGCACCGTGCTGAGCTTCCCGGCGACCGCCGCCGGCACGCTCGCCAACATCGCGCTCAACCTGGCGCTGGTACCGCCGCTGGGGATCGTCGGCGCCGGCATCGCCCTGGTCGCCTCCTACCTGCTGATCGGGATCGTCACCTACGTCCTCACCCAGCGGCTGTTCGCCGTCCCCTACGAGTGGGGTCGCCTGGCGCTCGCGGTAGGCGTCGCGGCAGCGCTGTCGGGGATCGGGGCCGGGCTTTTGCCCTCGAGTGGGATCGCCGGGTTCGTGCCGCGGCTCGCGCTGTGGGCCGCCTATCCGGTGCTCCTCGCCGGGCTCGGCTTCCTGACGGCTGCCGAGCGCGCCGACCTCCGCCGGCTGCGTCGCCCGCGCGCCGTCGCCGCGCGGCTGCGCGGGATCCGTGCCGAGCCCGAGGCGGCCGAGCCCGCCGCCCCGGCCTTCCGCTCGGAGGTCTACGAGGCGGCCCTCCGCGACGAGGACTCTCGCTAGCCGGCGGCGCCGCTTGCGAGACTTGAGGGGTGGCCAAGCGCAGGCGTCGCGAGCCGGTCGCGACCGTCGACTACACCGACCCGGAGGGCAACGTCCTCACCCTCCGCCGCGAGCTAAGCCGGGGCACGATCCGGAAGATCGACGCGAAGTCGGTCAAGGCGGGCGGCTCGGCCGAGGACGCGTGGCAGCGGCGCACCGAGATGCTGTTCGAGCGCCTCGCCGTGAGCTGGGAGGTCGCCGGCCTGCCCCTCACCGACCAGGCGCAGCTCCTCGGCCGCTACAGGATGGCGAGCTCCGACGAGCGGCGCTGGGTGCGGCGGACGATCGCGACCCACCTCGAGCGCTTCATCCCCGAGCTCGCCGAGCGGTAGCGAGCGGCCGGGCCGCTCAGTGGATGCAGGTGATGGAGCTCTCCTACGCGATCATCAACACGAGCCGCCGCCAAGACCTGCTGCGCTGCCTGGCGTCGATCGAGGCCACCCATCCGGCCGCGATCGAGCACGAGGTCGTCGTCGTCGACAACGCCTCCGAGGACGGCTCCGCGGCCGCGGTCGCGGGGCGGTTCCCGGGCGTCCGGGTCGTCGAGCGCAGCGACCGGGCCAGCATCACCGAGAACCTCAACCTGCTGCTCGCCTCGACGAGCGGGCGACTGTTCATGTTCCTCAACGAGGACGTCGAGCTGCTGCCGGGGTCGACGGCCGCGATGGTGGCGGCTCTCGACGCCGATCCCGGGGTCGCCGCGGCCGGGGCGATGCTGCTCGATCCGCGGCGGCGGCCGACGCCGTGCGCCTGGCGGCTACCGAGCGTCGCCACGGCGTTCGCCGGCGCCCTCTTCCTCCACAAGTGGCTCGTCACCGAGAGCGGCGGCGCCGGGGCCCGCGAGGTGGGGTGGGTGCGATCGGCCGCGTTTCTCGGTCGCCGCGACGCGATCGATTCGGTCGGCGGCTACGACACCGACTACGTCTTCTACGGCGAGGAGACGGACCTTCAGAAGCGCCTCCACGTCGCCGGCTGGCGGATCCTCCACGTTCCGGAGGCGCGCGTCGTCCACCACGAGACGGCCGATGCGGAGCGGCCGCACCGCGCCCGCCGCATCGTTCAATTCCACCGCAGCCGCGACCTCTACATGCGAAAGCACCATTCGAGCGGGGCGAGGTTCGCCTGCCGCCCGCTCTGGGCGTGGCAGTACCTGTCTCGGGCCGCGGTGGCGCTCATGCTCCCCGGCGAGGACGCCGGCCTTTACCTGCTCCACGCGCGCCAGGCCCTGCTGCCCGGGAGCGGAACCGGGATGGACTGAGGCGGCCCGTGGCCCAGGTCGAGCGCTGACCGGGCCGCGCGAGAGCATCCACCGCGAGAATCCCTGCGAATGCGAGTCGCGCTCGTCGATCCGCCGGCGTACACGCCGCCGTACGACCGCTGCCTCGCCGCCGCGCTCGCCCGCGCCGGCGCCGAGGTCAGACTGTGGACGAGCGCGTTCGCACATGGCGCGGTCCCGGCCGCCGACGGCTACCGGGTCCACGAGGCCTTCTACCGCCGCTCGGCGGGGCTCCGCGGTAGCGCGCGGCGCGCGGCGCGGGCGCTCGAGCATCTCCCCGACATGCTTCGGCTCCGCCGCGGCGGCCTCGGCGGCGCCGATCTCGTCCACTACCAGTGGCTGACGCTGCCCGGGCTCGACGCGGGGCTCCTGCCCCCGCTCCGGCCGCGGGTGCTGACCCCGCACGGATGGCTTCGGCGCGAGGCTCAGACCGCGCGCGGCGCAGCCGGATTCCGGCGCTTGGCGGCGAAGATGGACGCGGTGGTCGTCCTCTCCGACTACGGGGCGGCGCGGGTCCGCGAGGAGACGGGCATCGATCCCGAGTGCGTCCACGTGATCCCGCACGGGGCGCTCGACTACCTCACCCGGCTCGCCGACGAGGCCCCGCTCCCCGCCGAGCTTCGCGGCGTCACCGCGCCGGTCGTCCTCTTCTTCGGCCTGCTTCGCCCCTACAAGGGCGTCGACGTCCTCCTCGACGCGTTCACGGAGGTCGACGGCGCCGAGCTCTGGGTGGTCGGCAGACCACTCGACGTCGACCTCGATGCCCTCCGGGCGCGAGCGGCGGCGGCGGGCCGGACGGTGCGGTTCATCTCGCGCTACGTCGCCGATCGCGAACTGCCCCCCTTCTTCCGCCGCGCCGACCTCGTCGTCCTCCCCTACCGCGATGCCGAGCAGTCCGGGGTGCTCTACGCCGCGCTCGCATTCGGCAAGGCGATCGTCCTCACCGATGTCGGCGGGTTCGCGGAGGTCGCGAGGCTCGGCGCGCCGCGGCTCGTTCCGCCCGCGGACGCGGCGGCGCTCGCGGGAGCGATCGGCGAGCTCCTCGCCGATGAGGAGGGCCGGTCGCGCCTCGCCGCCGCCGCGCGGGCCGCCGCCGCCGGCCCCTACTCGTGGGACGCGGTGGCGGCCCGGACCCTCGACCTCTACGGGACCCTGCTCGAGGGGGAGGCGCGATGACGGTCGTCGCGATCGTCTTCTGGGTCGCCGGCGGCCTGCTCGTCTACACCCACGCCGGCTATCCCCTGCTCCTCGCCGCGCTCGCCGCGGCGCGGGCGCGACCGAGCGTGCGCCCGCTGTCCGAGTGGCCGACGGCGAGCGTGATCGTCTCCGCCCACGACGAGGAGGCGACGATCGGCCGCTGGGTGGAGGCGATCCGGGCCCTCGACTACCCGAGCCGACCGGAGGTGATCGTCGTCTCCGATGGCTCGAGCGATCGGACCGCCGAGCTCGCGCGCCGCGCCGGCGCCGACCGGGTGATCGAGCGGGAGCGCGGCGGCAAGGTGGCGGCGCTCAACGCCGCGGCCGCGCGGGCGAGCGGTGAGTGCCTGGCGTTCTCCGACGCGAACGCTCGCTGGAGGCCGGATGCGCTGTGCGAGCTCGCCCGCGGGTTCGCGGACCCGGCGGTCGGATACGTCTGCGGCCAGCTCCGACTGCACGGCGGGGACGCCGCGAACCAGGAGGGCCTCTACTGGCGCTACGAGACGGCGGTCCGCGAGCTCGAGTCGCGGCTCGCCGGGGTCACGGCCGGCAATGGCGCGATCAACGCGGTCCGGCGCGAGGCCTTCCTCGCGCTCGAACCGGGGCGCGGGCAGGACATCTCGCTTCCCTACGAGCTCACCAAGCGGGGCTGGCGCGCCGTCTACGCGCCCCGGGCGATCGCTGAGGAGCCGATGGCCGCCGACCTTGGCTCCGAGCTCGGCCGCAAGCGCCGGATGCTCGCCGGGGCGTGGGCGACGCTGCTCCGCCACGGGATGCTCTCGCCGCGCGGGTATCCGCCCGCGTATGCCTTCGAGATCTACTCCCACCGCCTGCTCCGATACGCGTCGCCGATCCTGCACCTGGTCGCGCTGGCGACCAACATCGCACTCGTCGGCGAAGGGACCGTCTACGTCGTCACCCTGGCGCTCCAGGTCGCGGTGCTGCTCGCGGCGGCGCTCGCCCCGGTCCTGGCGCTGCGGCCGCTTCTCCTCGCCCGCTACTACGTCGCGGTCACGGCCGCCAGCGCGCTCGGGCTCTGGGACTACCTGCGCGGCGGCGTGCCGGTGACGTGGGAGAAGGCGGAGGGGACGCGGTAGCAGGTAGCAGGCAGACGGTGGCGAGCAGCGAGCAGCGAGCAGCGAGCAGGGGCCTGCCGCGGGCGGTTGACGTCGCTCTGGCGGTCGCCGGCCTCGTGATCACCTCGCCGATCCTCGTCCTCGCCGCGGTCGCGATCAGGCTCGACTCGCCGGGGCCGGCGATCTACCGGCAGCGGCGCGCCGGCAGGGACGGGCGACCGTTCGACCTCTACAAGCTCCGCACGATGCAGCTCGGCGCCGACCCGGTCGGCGTCGGCACCCCGGTGCTGCCGGGCGACCCGCGCGTGACGAGGGTCGGGCGGGTGCTCCGCCGGCTCTCCCTCGACGAGCTGCCGAACCTCGTCAACGTGCTGCGCGGCGAGTTGGCGATCGTCGGGCCGAGGCCCACCCTCCCGGCCCAGGTCGAGCTCTACTCCGAGGACCAGCGCCGCCGGCTCGAGGTCAAGCCGGGCCTCACCGGCTGGGCGCAGGTCAACGGCCGCGCCGGGATCCCGTGGGCGGAGCGGATCGAGCTCGACGTCTGGTACGTCGACCATCGCTCGCCGGCGCTCGATGCCCGGATCCTCGCCCGCACCGCCCGGCTCCTGCTCAGCGGCCACGGCCTCTACGGATAGCCTCAATGGTCGATGGCCGACATCGAGCTCCGCGACTTCCGCCCCGAAGACGCCGGCGCCGTCCACCGCTGGTTCAACGACCAGCGGGTGACGGCCGACCTCGTCGGCCGCCGCGACGCGTTCAGCGAGGACGACGCGCGGGGCTGGGTCGAGCGGGCGATGGAGGGGAGCCGCGATCGCAAGTGGGCGATCGTCCTCGAGGGCGGGACGGAGCCGGTCGGGTTCGTCGCACTCTTCGGGCTCGATCGCGAGACCGGGCCCGAGCTCGCGGTGCTGGTCGGCGACCCGGCGGCCTGGGGGAAGGGCGTCGCACGCGAGGCCGAGCGCCAGGCCTGCATCGCCGGCTTCCGCGAGCACGACGCGCACCGAATCCACGCCGAGATCCCGGCCACCAACGTCGCCGCCCAGAAGGTGGTCACCTTCCTCGGCTTCCGCCACGAGGGATCGATGCGGCGGGCGATCGTCCGCGGCTCCGAGCGGATCGACAACCAGATCTGGGGCCTTCTGCCCGACGAGTTCACCGGGTGGGATTAGTGCCGCGAGCGCCGAGCTGACCGCGTGCGCGCGACCGCCGAGCTGATCGCCGACCGGGGCGCCGCGGCGGCGGCGAACGAGTTCTTCCGCTCCACCACCTTCCATCGCGCCGAGGGCGTGACCCACTCGCTGCGGGTGCGCTCGGCCGACCGGGTGGCGACGATGGCGGTGATCGTTCGCGCGATCGACGCCGGCGGGCGCTCGGACGCGGTCTCGGCCTACGGCTACCCCGGCGCCGCCGTGGCCGGCAACGGGGAGGCACCCTTGGCGGCCGAGGTCGACTGGTCGCCGACCGGGTTGGTGAGCCTGTTCGCCCGCGAGCGGCTCGCCGGCGCCCCTCTCCTCGCCGATCCCGCCGACCGCGGCCGCGTCCTCGTCCACGATCCGAGCCGTCCCCGGGCGGTTCGCCGCCGGCTCGCCGAGCAGATCCGCCAGGTCGCCCGGCGCGGCCACCGGCTCGAGACCGTCCCCGGCCCCGCCAGCGCCGAGGCCGACCGCGCCGCGTTCCACGCCGCATACACCGAGACGATGCGCGCCGCGGGCGCGGACGAGCGCTACTTCTTCGACCGCGGCTACGTCGACTCCGCGCTCTCGTTCGAGCGCTCATGGCTTCTCCTCGCCCGCGCCCCGTCGACCGCCCTCGCCGCGGCGGCGATCGCCGCCGTCTCCGACGGCTACCTGCACTACTTCCTCGGCGGCACCGCCGACGTGGCGCGGGCGGAGTCCCCGTTCAAGCTCGTCGCCGCGGCGATGCTCGACCTCGCCGACGAACTCGCGATGCCCCTCAATCTCGGCGGCGGCCTCGCCCCCGGCGACGGCCTCGAGCGGTTCAAGCGCGGCTTCGCCAACTCCGAGGCGCCGTTTCGCACCCACCAGGTGGTCTGTGATCCGCACGCCTACGAGGAGCTCGCCCGCTCCCGGCCCGCGGGCGACTTCTTTCCCGCCTACCGTGCGCCGGGCTAGTCGCGGCGGTGGACGACCGTCGCGGTGGCCTGCGCGGTCGGCTTGACGGCGACGTAGTCGACGTCGACGTGGGGCGGGCGGGTGACGGCGAAGGCGACGAGGTCGGCGACGTCCTCGCCCCGAAGCGGGGTGAGGCCCCGGTAGACCTCGGCGGCCCGCTCGGCGTCGCCCCCGAAGCGAACCAGCGAGAACTCGGTCTCGACCAGCCCCGGCGCGACCTCGGTGATCCGGATCCCGTCGGCGAGCAGCTCGAGCCGGAGGGTCTCGGCGACCGCGTGGGCGGCGTGCTTGGCCGCGGTATAGCCGCCGCCTCCCGGGTAGACCTCGACCCCGGCCACCGAGCCGATCACCACCACGTGGCCGCGGCCGCTGGCCCGCAGCGCCGGCAGCAGGGCCCGGGTGACCAGCATCACCCCGAGCACGTTCGAGTCGTACATCGCGCGCCACCCCTCCTCGTCGCCCTCGGCGACCGGGTCGAGTCCCAGCGCGCCGCCCGCGGAGTGGACGATCACCGCCACCTCGTCGAGCTCTGCCGCCAGCGCCTGGACCGAGTCGCGATCCGCGACGTCGAGGCAGAGCGCCCGCCCCCCCACCTCCCGCGCCAGCTCCTCGCAGCGCTCGAGGCGTCGGGCGGCGGCCACCGTTTCGAACCCCGCCGCGGCGAGCGCCCGCACGGTCGCGGCCCCGATCCCGCTCGAGGCGCCGGTGACGAGCGCGGTGCCGCGGGCGGACGCCGGAGCTGGCATCTAGCGGGGCATCACTCGCCCGGCGGGAAGTGCGCCGGCGGCTTCTTCGGGAACGAGCCGGGCTTGCCGTAGCCGACCGAGATGTTGTCGTGCTCGCGCATCACGAGGCCGACCGGATCCTTCACGGGCTTGCCGTTGAGGTAGACCTGGAGCCTCTTGCCGCCGGCCGGCTTGAACGGCCCAAGCTCGCTATCGGTGAAGTGGACGTCCCAGATCGCGAAGAACTGGCCGAGGGTGAAGGGGTACTCGTGAGTCGCCTCCATGTGGACGATCCCGCTGGTGTCATGCGTGTGCAGCGGCGAGAACACCTGATTCGCCGCGTCGAGGCCGATGTTGGCCGGAACCGTGACCGGCGTGCCGTCGACGTAGACGTGGAGGATCGCGTGGATGTGGAAGATGGTCTCGCTGAGCCCTGGTAGCCCCATGTCCTTGATCCGGCCGGCGAGCCCGTCGTAATCGGCCGGCCACGGCGGCGGCGTCGTCCGCGTCCCCGCCTCGGCGCTGGCCGGCACCGAGCCGGGCTTGACGTTCGCCGAGCTCGAGCCGCCGCCGCTGTTGCTCACGACTGCGATGACGATCCCTGCCACGACCAGGGCGCCAAGCGCCCCGGCGGCGACGTAGGCGGTCAGCAACCGACGGCGCTGCTGGGCCTTCTCGGCCCGCTCGGCCGCGATCCGCTGCTGGCGGAGCCGCTCCTTCTCTTCCTTGCGCGAGGCCATCCGCGGAGCGAGCGAGGGTAGCGAACCGGGACCCCGGTGCCCGGGCGGTCAGGCGGCGCTCGACCGCCGCCGCTTCGCCCGTTCGGCGCCCGGCTCGGCGTAGGCCTCGGCGACGAACCGCCCGAACTCGTCGTTGAGCCGGCCCGGGTCGAGCCGCCACTCGAGGATCGAGGTCGCCTCGACGAGCCGCGCCCCCGGCATCTCGTCGACCAGCATCCCGGAGTCCGAGAAGGGGTGAAGGGGATCGTTGTGGTGGCCGATCACGAGCGCCGGATGGTGGATCTCGCGCCGCTGGGTGCGGGTCGGCCCGATCTCCCCAAACATCAGCCCGCGCAGCACCGCGAGCGAGGGCTCTGGGTCCTGGCGGATCCAGTCGAGGCCGATGTCGACGAGGTAGTTGGAGCGCGGTACCCGCCGGGCCACGGCGGCGACGCCGCGGAGCACCGGCGCGCCGAGCTGGAGCCCGAGCATCACCGGCAGGAAGATCAGCCCGACCGCGGTCAGCGCGTGCTCGAGGACTGGCATCTCGATCACCAGCGCCCGCGCCGAGCCGGGATGACGGTGGGCGAGCTCGAGCGTAACGTTGGCGCCGAGCGAGGTGCCGCCGACGACCGGCCGGTCGAGCTCGAGGTGATCGACGAGGTCGGCGACGAGGTCGGCGTAGATCGTCATCGAGTGGGCGCGGACGTCGTCGGGGCGGGCCGAGCGGCCATGGCCGAGGAGGTCAACGGTCACCACCCGGAACCGACGGGCGACCATCGCCGGGGCAAGGCCGTCGTACATGCGGCCGTTCATCAAGAGACCGTGGATCAGGACCACGGCGCGGTCCGAGGCGCCGCGGTCGTCGTAGTGGATCCGCTGGCCGCGGAAGCGGAAGGTCCCCATTCGGGCGGGAAGTCTAGGAAGCGCGTAGGACCTCGCCGCGGCGGGGCGCGCGCTCCCACGGTCGCGACGCGCGCAGGGCGGCGAGGACCGCGCGGGTCCCGGGGGCGCGGTTGAACGAGTAGAGGTGGATGCCGGGGGCGCCGGCGGCGAGCAGCTCGTCGCACTGGCGGGCGGCGTAAGCGACCCCGAGCAGCCCCTCGGCCTCGCGATCGCCGCCGAGCTCGCGCATCGCCCGGTCGAGCTCGGGCGGGATCGAGGCATCGCAGATCTCGCAGATGCGCGCCACCTGCGCGTAGCTCGCGATCGGGATCACTCCCGGGATGATCGGGACGTCGATCCCCCGCTCGCGGGCGGCGGCGACGAAGTCGAAGTAGACGCGATTATCGAAGAAGAGCTGGGTGATGAGGAAGCGGGCGCCGGCCTCGACCTTGGTCTTCAGGTAGGCGAGGTCGGCCTCGAGGCTCGCCGCCTCGGGGTGGACCTCGGGGAAGCAGGCGCCGCCGATCGTGAAGTCGTGGCGCTCGGCGATGAACGCGGTGAGCTCGGTCGCGCTCCCGAGCCCACCGTGGGGCGCCTCGAAGTCGGGGACCCCACGCGGGGGATCGCCGCGCAGCGCCAGGACGTTCTCGATCCCAATCGCCGCGAACCGGTCGAGGATCGCCGCCAGGCCCTCACGGGTCTCGCCGACGCAGCTCAGGTGGGCCATCGTCTCCAGGCCCGCCTCGCGCTTGATCCGCGCGGCGATCTCCACCGTGCCGTCGCGGGTCGAGCCGGCCGCCCCGTAGGTGACGGAGACGAAGTCGGGCTCGAGCGGCTTCAGCGCGTCGATGGTCTCGAACAGCTCCTCGACCGCCTCCGGGGTCTTCGGCGGGAAGAACTCGATCGAGAAGCAGGGCCCGTCGTGGTCGAGGATCTCATCGATGCGCATGGTCGGCGGATGGTAGAGGGCGCCCGCAAGCCAGCGTGTAAGCTCGCGCGCGTGCACGGCGCCTGGCGGGAGGCGAGGCGGGACCGCTCAACGGCGCTGGTGGCCGGGGCGGTGCTGGTGGCGTCCGCGCTCGCGCTCCTGTGCCTCGGTGCCGCCGGCGCGAGCGCGACGGTGTGGCTCTGCCGGCCGGGCCTGGCGAACGATCCTTGCGCGCCGAGCCTGAAGACCACCAAGGTCTCGAACAGCGGCCAAGACCTCGGGGTCATCGATCCGAGGCCGGTCAAGCGCCCGAAGGCCGACTGCTTCTACGTCTACCCCACCGTTTCCGACCAGAAGGCCGAGAACGCGAACCTGACCATCGACCCCGAGGAGCGCTCGATCGCCCTCTACCAGGCCGCTCGGTACTCGCAGTACTGCCGGGTGTTCGCGCCCATGTACCGGCAGGTGACCCTGGCCGGGATCTCCGGACAGGTGAGCCCCGACGCCGCGCGGACCGCCTACCAGAGCGCGCTGAGCGGCTGGAAGGCGTACCTGCGCAAGTACAACGACGGGCGGCCGTTCATCCTCATCGGCCACTCGCAAGGGACGTTCGTGCTCCGCCAGCTGATCGCCTCCCAGATCGACCCGAGGCGCTCGCTGCGGCGCCGGCTCGTCTCGGCGATCCTCCTCGGTGGCAACGTCACCGTGAAGAAGGGCAGCGACCGCGGCGGCGACTTCCAGAACATCCGCGCCTGCCACTCGGCGACCCAGACTCGCTGCGTGGTCGCCTACTCCACCTTCAACGGCCCCGTCCCCCAGGATTCGGTCTTCGGCCGGACGACGAACGCCGGGCAGCACGTCGTGTGCCGCAACCCGGCGGCGATCGGTGGCGGCTCGGGGCCGGTGAAGGCAATCATGCCCACGGCCCCATTCGCGCCCACCTCGACGATCGGCGCCGCGGCGCTGACGGTCGGCTTCCCCAGTCCACCGGTATCCACCCCCTGGGTGGAGTACGACCAGGCCTACACGGCCGCGTGCTCGCCGGCGGACGGCGCCAACGTCCTCCAGCTCACCGACCAACCGGGGGCCCCGCACCTGAAGCCGGTCCCGAATGCGGGCTGGGGGCTGCACCTGACGGACGCGAACATCGCGCTCGGGAACCTGACCGCGCTCGTCAAGCGGCAGATCAGGGCGTTCCCGGGCGTCGCCGGGGTGAGCGCGCGCTAGCGCGGTCCGGAGCGCGGCGGCGACCCCGCGCAGCCACCTTCGCGCGGCGCGGTAGCGAAGCGATCCGTACTGCGTGGCCGCCCGGCGCGCCGGGATACGTGCTGCTCGGCCTCCTGGTGGCGGGGACGGCGCTGCGCCTGATCGCGATCGCCAGTTGGTGGCCGGTGGTGACGACGATCGACGATCACTACGAGCTCTTCGCCGGTTCGAACGTCTTCTCGAATCCCGTTCACCCGGCGGGCTACTCGCTCATCCTCGCTGGAATCGGGGCCTTGACGCACGAGGTCGCCGTACCGGTCCTCCTCCAGCACCTCGGCGGGATCGCGTCGGCGCTCCTCCTGTGGGGCGCGACCCGACGAGTGACCGGATCGGAGTGGGCCGGTCTGCTGCCGGCCGGGATCGTGCTGCTCGACCCGGATCTGATTTTCCTCGAGCACTCGATCATGGCCGAGAGCTCGGCGATCTTCTTCACGTCCGTCGGGCTCTACGCGGCCGTTCGGGCCTTCGACGTTCCCCCGGGGTCGTGGCGATGGTCGCTGCTCGGCGGTGGGGCATTGGCGTTCGCGGCGACGATCCGCACCGCCGGGCTGGCGCTGATTCCGATCGTCGTTCTGGGGTTGCTGCTCGCCAGCCCGCTATCGGTCAAGCGCTGGCGCAAGTGGCGGCCGCCTGCGGCCGCCGCGGGTGCCGCGGCCGTGATCCTCCTCGCCTATGCATCGCTCAATGCGGCCTTCGGGAGCGGCTTCGGCGTTCGTCCCTCTCCGGGCTGGTACCTGTACGGGCGGGCGGCCCAGTTCGCCGAGTGCGACCGATTCACACCGCCCGCCGGAACCGGGGTGCTGTGTCAGACGCGCCCCCCGAGCGAGCGGCGTGGAGCCTCCTGGTACTGGGGGCTCGGATACGCGGCCGCCTCGCAGGCGCCCGGTCCCCGCTACTTCGGCCCGTTCGGCAACCACGACGCGTTGATCGGCGAATGGGCGCAGCGCGCCATCCGCGCCCAGCCGCTCGACTATCTGCGGTCGGTCTGGGAATACCTCCAGGGCTACTGGTTCCCGGGCTCGCCGCCGCGCCGACCAGACTCCGGCGTCGACCTCGACCCACAGCTCGCCTTCAGCGGCGGATACTCGGCCCCCCAGCTGCTGGCCATCGCGGTTTCGGTGCAGGACACCCTCAAGACCTTCTACAACGGCTTCACCCTCCATACCTATGAGCCCGGGCTCGACTTCCTTCGCGCCTGGCAGCGAATCGTCCGCTTCGGGCCTCTCGCCCTGTCGATCGCGACCCTACTGACGCTGGTCGGACTGGTGGTCGGGAGCCGCCGCTCGCGCGTCGGGGTGCTCCTGTTCGGGGTCGGCGGGCTCGCGCTGATCGTCGCACCCGCGCTGACGGCCATCTACGCCGGCCGCTACCTGGTGCCGCTCGCGGGGTCGATGGGAGCGGCCTCGGCGATCGCGATCGTCGAGCTCTGGCGCCGCCTGCCTCGGTCGCGTTAGCC
>JBKPNB010000196.1:0-4249 GCA_046732395.1 Actinomycetota bacterium
ATCGTCGCCAGCACCCCTTGCATCGCGCTCGGTGTGATCGCGCCGTCGTGGTTGCCGTAGGGGCGATCGACGAAGTTCACCGTAAGCAGGCTGACCGCGATGGCGGTGGTGACGGTGAGGACCATCGCGACCTGCGAGACGCGTCGCTCGCCGCTGTCGGCGAACAGGAGGACGAAACCGACGACACCGGCACCGGCGAGCAGCAGCAGGACCCAGATCGTGGTCGGCACCACGCGGCTCGCCTCGGCGAGCCGCCCGCGGCGCCCGGTCTCCAGGGCGTCGGACTCGTCGAACCAGTTCTGGGCGGCGTCGCTCTCCGCGGTCCCGCGCGGATTGAGCCGCGCGAACCGGGTGTTGAGCCGGAACAGCCAGTTCTCGACGAGCGGGCTCGAGCGCTCGTCGGCCATCGCCGGCCACTCGTCGGAGATCACCGCCTGCGAGTAGCAGACGATGTCCGATTGGAGCGCGGCCTCGGCCGGTGGGCGGAAGTGCTCGGCGGCGTTGAAGAGCGCGAGGGCCGCGAGCGACTCGTCGCGGGAGTTCGAGCGCGCGCTCTGGTAGCTCTGGAACGCGAGCAGGAAGACGAAGCCGACGATTACGGCGAAGGTGGTGCCGCCGACCGCGAACGCGCCCGCCGCCCGCTGGCTGTCGTGGAAGTAGCTGCCGTCGGGGGCCCGGCGGCGGATCCAGAGCATCGCCCCGGCCACCGCGGCGTCGAGGGCGACGACGATCACGATCGCGACCCAGAGCTCCACCGGGCGGGGATCTAATCAGCGCGGCCGAAGTTGGGGCCGAGACTCGCGGTCGTACGATCGACTCGGAGGTCAACACCAGCGCCGAAACGCTGTCAGTTGACGCCTTCCCCACCGTATGGAGGAGGAGCGCGCCAGTCCGGCCCCGAGACGCCTCCCACCTGATCTCGACCCTTGGCGCTTGTGTGCCGCCGGGTTAGCCCAACGAGAAGCGCCAGGGGGAAACCGGCCAAGCGACCTCGGGCCCGATCGAGCGACCCGGAGGTTCGGCGAGCGTCCGTCCGGCGGAGTCCCACGGCATAGCCGAGCAGCAGCCCGATGACCAACGCCAGGACGACCAGCAGGGTGAGCGCGAACGCGATCACGGTCTCAACCTTCGACGCCGCGAGGCGACTTCCCGCCCCTGCAAGGCGGCGCGCGACGGGGCCGCACGGAGCGATCGTCGTGAGGCCGGTCGCGTAGAACTCCGGGGCATGGCCGCGACCGAGGCCGTGATCGTGGAAGCCGGGGGCCGGGATCTGCGCGTGTCGAACCCCGATCGCGTGATCTTTCCGAAGGCCGGGCGCTCCGCGGCGGTCACCAAGCTCGACGTCGTCAACTACTACCTCGCGGTCGGGGACGGCATCATGCGCGCGCTCGCGCGCCGGCCGACGACGCTCGAGCGCTGGCCGAAGGGCGTGCATCCGGGCATCGTCGTCTCGACGCGCGAGAAGGGCGGGGGCGACGCCTTCTTCCAGAAGCGGATCCCGCGCGGCGCCCCGGACTACGTGGAGACGGCGCGGATCCAGTTCCCCTCCGGGCGCCATGCCGACGAGATCTGCCCCACCGAGGTGGCGGTCGTCGGCTGGGCCGCACAGATGGGCACGGTCACCTTTCACCCGTGGCCGGTCCGCAGCGACGACGTCGACCACCCCGACGAGCTCCGCATCGACCTCGACCCCCAGCCGGGCACCGACTATGCCGATGCCGTGGAGGTCGCGTCCGAGGCGCGCGCGCTGCTCGACGAGCTCGGCTACGCGGGCTTCCCGAAGACCTCAGGGGGACGCGGCATCCACGTCTACGTCCGGATCGAGCGGCGCTGGACCTTTACCGACGTACGCCACGCGGCGATCGCCTTCGGGCGCGAGCTCGAGCGGCGCCTTCCGGGCCGGGTGACGACCAAGTGGTGGAAGGAGGAGCGCGGCGAGCGCATCTTCATCGACTACAACCAGAACGCGCGCGATCGCACCATCGCCTCCGCCTACAGCGTCCGACCGAAGCCGGGGGCGCCGGTCTCGGCGCCGGTGACCTGGGACGAGCTCGCCGACGCCGAGCCCGAGGACTTCACGGTTGCGACGATGCCCGCGCGGTTCGCCGACGTGGGCGATCGCCACGCCGCGATCGACGACGCGGCCCACTCGCTCGAGCCGCTCCTCGACATGTACGAGAGCGACGCCGCCGAAGGAGAGGGGGACATGCCCTACCCACCCGACTATCCGAAGATGCCGGGGGAGCCGAAGCGCGTCCAGCCCTCGCGCGATCGCGACCGCCCGCGCTGAGCGCGGCCGCCGTGGGCTGCGCCGGCCGCCGTTAGGGCGACTGCGGCAGCTTCGCCGCGCCGCGCCTCGTCACCGGAGCCGAGGGCGGCGGCACGACCGGGCCGATGTCCCCGTCCGGTGCCTCGTCGAGGTCGACGATCACCGGCGCATGATCGCTCGGCCGGCTGCCCTTGCGGGCCTGCCGGTCGACCCACGCCGCCCGAACCCGGTCGGCGACCTCCGCGCCGGCGAGGACGAGGTCGATCCGCATCCCGAGGTCCTGATGGAACATTCCCGCCCGGTAGTCCCAGTAGGTGAACACCCGCTCACCCGGCCAGCGATCGCGGACGACGTCGTGCAGGCCGGCCGCCCGGAGCTCCGCCAGCGCCGCCCGCTCGGCCGGCGTCACGTGGGTCTGGCCGATGTAGGCGTCCGGATCGAACACGTCGTCGTCGGTCGGCGCGATGTTCATGTCGCCGCAGACGACCGTCTGCTCCGGGTCGGCCGCGACGACCTCCGTCAACGACGCCAGCCATGCGAGCTTGTACTTGTAGTGCTCGGAGTCCGGCACCCGCCCGTTCGGGGCGTAGACCGACATCACCCGGACGCCACCGCACGTCGCGGACAGCGCCCGCGCCTCCGGATGCGGGAACCCGGGTGCCCCGGCGAGGCCCACCACCGCGTCCTCGAGCCCGACCCGCGAGAGGATGGCGACCCCGTTCCAGGTTGCCTCGCCGTGGACGGCGACCGCATAGCCGCGGTCGGCCAGCTCGACGCCGAGCAGGTCGGCGAACGCGTCGTCGGCGAGCTTCGTCTCCTGTAGGCAGACGACGTCCGGTCGGCGTTCGTCGAGCCACGGCAGAAGCCGCGGCACTCGTTGCTTGATCGAGTTGACGTTCCAGCTCGCGATTCGCATCGATCCCCAAGGTAGCTACGGCGCGCGGCGTAGGAGGGCGCGGAGGTCGTCGATCGTGTCGGCCTCCTCCGCGCTCTTGTCCGCCCGGTAGCGCTTCACGCGCGCGAAGCGCAGTGCGATGCCGCCCGCGTAGCGGGTCGAGGACTGGACGCCGTCGAGGGCGATCTCGACGACCAGCTCTGGGCGCACGATCACGGCGATCCCCCGCCGCGCGGTCTGGCGCGCGAGGAGCTCGTTGGTCTGCCAGCGAAGGAGCTCGTCGGTGAGCCCCTTGAAGCACTTTCCGACCATGACGAAGTCGCCGCCGCTCGGATCGCGCGCCCCGAGGTGGAGGTTCGAGAGCAGGCCGCGGCGCCGCCCGTGGCCCCACTCGGCGCCGAGGACGACGAGGTCGTAGGTCCGCACCGGCTTCACCTTGCGCCAGGCCTTGCCGCGGCGACCGGCCGAGTAGAGCGACCCGGCGTCCTTTACGACCACGCCTTCGTGCCCCGCGTCGAGCGCCTCGTCGAGGACGCGCTGCGCCGCCCGGGGATCCGACGTGATCACGCTCGGGATCCTCAGGTGCGGCGCGATCGCCTCGAGCCGGGCCGAGCGTTCGGCGAGCGGCGTGTCCAGGAGATCGTGGCCGTCGACGTGGAGCAGGTCGAACAGGAACGTCACGATCCCCTCCGGCGGCGCCTCGCTGTCGATCTGCGAGACCGTGTCCTGAAAGGCGGCCGGCCCGTGCTCGCCCATCCACAGCGCCTCGCCGTCGAGCACCGCCTGGCTCACGGGCAGGGGACGCACCGCGGCGACGATCCCCGGCAGCGCGTCGGTGATGTCGTTGAGGTTGCGGGTGTAGATGCGGATCTCCTCATCGCGGCGGTGGATCTGGATCCGGATCCCGTCGAGCTTCCACTCCACCGACGATCGCGCGAACCCCTCGACCGCCTCGCCCACGCTGGCGGCGGTCGAGGCGAGCATCGGCAGGATCGGCCTGAACATCTCGAGGCCGACGGCGCGAAGCCCGTCCTCTCCCTCGGCGATCGCGATCTCGGCGGTGCGGCCCAGATCGCCCGACAGCA
>JBKPNB010000197.1:0-11404 GCA_046732395.1 Actinomycetota bacterium
GTGGGAGCTCATCGTCTCCCACAGTTTTCGCCCGTACAGCGCCAGGCCCGTCGCACCCACTCGGTCGGACCACCACTGGAACAGCTCGTCGCTCGGCACGCTCCAGCCGATGTCGTCGCCGGGCGCGGCGATGTAGCCGTCCAGGCTCAGGTTCATGCCGAAGGTCAGTTTCCGCATGGCATCAGCCTGCCGTGAGTCGGTATTCGACGTACAGACCAGCACAGCGCGGAAAACTCATCGGTCAGGCCACCGAGGGACGGTTGACCACCACGCCAAGCGGATGCTGCGTCCGGAAGGGATCCCCTAAGGGCACACCCACCGCCCCCGCTGTCGGACGAACGCGGGCGTCGCCGTGTGGCCCCCAGAAGGCTCTCGCGACGGACGAGGTTCGATCGTTCTCGCCGACATCAGCGCGCGATTGCTAAGCCCCAAATGGAGGCTTCTCGCTCAGCGCTCGCGCCCGTTCGCATTGGACGAGCACCAGTCGCGGCGGATGCATGGCATTGGCGCTTCCGCAATCGGTAACGGAAGCGAGCGCGCGGCGGTCATCGCTCGACAAGCTCGGAGCTCGTCCACAGCAGGCGCCTCAGTGTGACAGTGGGACAGCTCCCTTCGCGCGCGAAGCAGGAGCGAGCAGATCGGCACTTGTAGTGGCGGGGGACCGAGGCACCGCGCTTGGGGCCCTGGAGCCGGCTCGCGTCGGCTCCGGGGACCTCATCGCGGGCGCCTCGACACCCCGATCGGCCGCGGCTACGGCGCCCGCGTCCAGTGCATCTGGCGCACGTATGAAGGCGGAAACCACCTCCACCACCAGCTCTGGGCTCCCGCGGTTGCAGCGAGCGCGCGTACGGCAGCCGGGCGCCGCGAACGCGTGCCGGGTCTCCTACGCCGCCGGGCGAGCCGGCCGGCGCTTTAGCGAGGACAGCCAGATCGGGGCGCTGTTGAACGAGTTTGCCCGCCTTGAAGGTTGTGAGGTTACGTTCGCGGTGTTCGCTGGGTCCGCTAATAGAGGCTCTGCAAGACCGCGAACGGGAGCACGTAGCTGAATCCGCGACCGTCAACCTGGAACGCGTAGCAGCCCGCATCCCGGATCCGCGTCGGGACCCGCGCCGCCCGCCAACCCGAAGGTATGTCGACTGGTTGCGAGGGCCAGCGCGCACCCGCCGGCAGCCGCAGTTCGCGGGGAGATTGAGCGCGCGAGCCGAAGCTGATACGAGCGGGCCGGTCCAATCGAGCCCCACGAACAAGAACGGGTCCGTGATAGCTGGGGCGGCTCACCCAGAGCGTGGCTACGGCCCAAGGGCTCGACCCTCGGACCATCCGCTCCTCGGACAGAAACACGATCCGTGGAGCACCCCGGAGCAAGGCGGCATACACCGGTCCCCGCTCCAGCCTCGCCAGTCCCGGGTAGGGGCCCAGCGGCGCCTCACCGATCGCGGGCAGGACGATCGCGCCTGGCTCCGGAGCGCCCCAGGACCAGCAGTTGTCCGCCCCGCGCTGGAACTCCCGTTCCGCCGCGGTGGCGCTGGCGGGGACCTCGACGCTGGGGAGATCGAGCGGGCGCGCCTCGAGCTCGGCGAATCCGCCGATCCCGGGCGGTGGTTCCCCGTCGGCCGATTCGTCCCCGTCATCCCCGAGACAGCCCGCGACGGCGGCGGAGAGCAAGGCGGCGAGGAGCGCGCTGCGGATCGCGATCGAGGACATCCCGCCTCAGATACGACGACCTGCCCTCCCCAGGTCCCGCCAGCCAACTGTCCCAGGCGCCGCGGTCGAGCCCCGGCTGATGCGGATCGGCGATCCAGCAGGCCTACCGGTCGTCCTACGCAGAAAGCGAGCGGCGCCGCGTCCTGGACGCCCGCAACCACGCGAGGAAGCACCAGCCGCGGTGGGACCTGATCCGTCCGCGTCCTCGTATCTCGACCAGGTATCGCCGCAAGGGACACGAGATGAGGACGCTGCACCTGAGGGTTTCACTGGTCGCATTGAGCGCGACGGGGGCCGTCGGCGCAGGGCTCTTCGCTGGGGGATGTCAATCCGAACGACCCGGTGACAAGCAACCAGCCCTCGGGGCAGATGTTCGGGGAAGCCGAGCACCTTGTCGAGTCGAGAGTGCCCCTCGAGTGAGGCCCGACGTGCGCGCCGTCGCCTTCGCGTATGGCGAAGACCCTGTATTCGTCGGCCTCGGCACGGGGGATGG
Organism: Actinomycetota bacterium; assembly: GCA_046732395.1. Classification (GTDB taxonomy): domain Bacteria; phylum Actinomycetota; class Thermoleophilia; order Solirubrobacterales; family 70-9; genus JAWVFM01. The sequence continues at coordinate 2,198 of JBKPNB010000197.1, forward strand.
CGTGGTCCGCTACACGGTGGACACCAGAAGGCACGACGGTTGGTACTACTACAAGACGCTCTGGGCAATCGCGCCGACGTACGCCGCCGAAGTCGTGATCACCGGGAAGGAGATCCGTGGATCCCACGAGCTGCGATTCAATCCTGCAGCACGATTCCCAGGACACAAGCGACTCCGCTTGCGCTTTCCTCCCGATGATTCGGGGAAATGGCGCTACGGGCCGAGCGACACGCTGATCCGAGCGCCTGGGTGCTACGCATTTCATGTGGCCGGCAAGGGCATCAGGCAGACTGTTGCCTTCGAGGCGCGCGACTAGATCCTGTCGCTTCGCGCGACATGCGAGTGTCTGCGGCGGCGCCCAGCAGACACCCGCTCCGGACTGCCATGAAGAAGGGCCTCCGTTGGTGAGACGCTCAGCGGTGTCCACCAACCGAGCTCCAAGGAGGCCCGCTTCACATGTTGCACGCTGGATTAGATCTGAGTCGGCGAAGGCTCGACGTCTGCCTGCTCTCCGACCAAGGTGAGTATCTCGACCAGCTCGTCTCGCCGCCCGATGCCGACGCGCTGAGAACGCTGGCACGGCGGATCGACGAGGTCCACGGCGAGCCGGTCTGCGCGGTGATCGAGTCGATGACCGGCGCAAGGCTCGTCCACGACACGCTCGAGCAGGAGGGCTGGTCGGTCGAGATCGCCGACGCGCAGAAGGTCAAGGGGCTCGCACCCCTTGCCTGCAAGACCGACAAGACCGACTCGCTGGTCCTCGCGACGCTCTCCCAGCGCGACCTGGTGCCGGTGATCTGGCTCCCCGATCCCGGGGTTCGCGAAGTGCGCGAGCTCGCCCGCTTTCGCCTGCACCTGGTCCGCCACAAGTCGGCGCTCAAGTGTCGGATCCACTCGACCCTGATCAGATTCGGCCGGCCCTGCCCGGTCACCGATCTCTTCGGGGCCGAGGGGCGGCGGCTCCTGGCAAAGCTCGACGTCCCCGAGCCCTGGCGCTCGAACGTCGGCGCCTCAATCGAGCTGATCGACCATCTCGAGGACCAGATCGATCAGACCAACCGGCGGCTTCGGGCCGGCCGCGCCGACCACCCCTACATCCCGCTGCTGATGAGCGTCCCGGGGATCCGCTGGGTGCTCGCGTTCACGATCGCCGCCGAGATCGGCGACATCGGCAGGTTCGCGAGCCCCGAGAAGCTCACCGGCTACACCGGCCTTTGCCCGCGCGTCGTCCAGTCGGGGGACTCGGATCGCCGCGGCCCTTTGACCAAGCACGGTCCGACCTACCTGCGCTGGGCCCTGCTCGAGGCGACGATGCACGCGCTTCGCCATCCCGCCTACTCGACGCGCTACCAGCGCACCAAGCGCCGGCTCGGCAAGCAGCGCGGGGCGAAGGTCGCCCAGGTCGACATCGCCCGCCGGCTCGCCCATGCGATCTGGCACATGCTCACTCGAAACGAGGAGTTCGCTCCCCGAGGCGCCGCTTTTCGTCTGGCGGCCTGACCGCCCTTTTTCGGACATGCGCCCGCGAGCGAAGCATCCAATTTCGCCTGGTCCTCCCGCGAGGAGGCCAAAGAGACATGAGTGCTGCTCCACATCCCTCTAGCCGGAGAGGAGGCCGACGACCTACAGACCGCTACTTGACACGAGGCCCTTCTTCATAGAGACGAGAAGCAGGAGCGCCGGTCGAGACCCGCTTCCTCCCTAACGCGGGATGAGCTTCGGCGTCTCGACCCCGCCTCTCGCGGAGGCGTAAACGCCGCCGACCCCCCGGGGCAGGCCGCATCGAGAAACCAGGGAGCCGAAATGGCCTGCCCCAGTCGGCGATTTTTCCCCCCGCGGTAGACAACGCCGGCCACCTCAGGCGAAGACCTCCGCTCGGGGCTACGGCCGGAGGCACCAGGCCCTCCGCAGGCGGCTGGCTCCGCGTGTCGCGTCGGGCGTCGTCCTGTGCGCCCGCTGCGGCAAGCCGATCCTCCCCGGCGAGCCCTGGGATTTGGGCCACGACGATCACGACCGCACGAGGTACAACGGCCCCGAGCACCGGCGCTGCAACCGCGCGAGGGTGAAGCGGCGCCAAAGCCGCGACTGGTGAGGCGGTAAACCGAGGGAGCGGCCGGCCGCTGCTACTCCCGCAGCCCGGCGGCTTCGAGGGCTTCCTCTCGGGTTGCGTACTCCTTCACCTGCGAAACCTTTCCGTCCCTGAAGGTGAAGAGGCAAGCGAACGAGTGGCCAACCATCCCTTCCGCCTCGCTCCCCTTCAACCCGCTCGCGGAATGCCGCTCGAGGGCCACCACCTGGTCTCCGGCTTCAACGATCTCCTCGGCCTCGACCCGAAACTCCCCATAGAGCCCGGCCCAAGTGTCGAAGAAGTCGGTGATCGTGCGAAACCCGCGAAGCCGACCTGGGGCGACGCCGAGCGTCTCGTAGTCCAGGTCGGGATGGCAGAGATCGGCAAGCGCCTCCCAGTCCCTTGCGGCAAATGCCGCGTACACCCGACGGACAACCTCGACGTTCTCCTGCGACATCGCCCGCGCAGTATCTCGCCCAGAGCGAGGCAAGCCGGAAAAGTGACGGGCCGATCCGGTCCGGCGCTCGGCCATCGCGGGTCGGCCCCGTGCTCCCCCCGGACGCAGGGACTCCTTTGGGCGGGTCGACTGATCCTGGATCCCGACAGCGGGCGCGCGTTGGGCATCAGGCAGATCCGATCCGATGGCGCCGCGCCTCAGGCTATGGGGCCTACTCCAAATCGTAGATCTAGCACGGCCGTGCCTCGATTCGTGGTAATTCCTCCGAACCTCCCTTGCCTCGCGTGTTCTCTCTGACTACCGTCCGCGCCGGATCCGCACGGACGTTTTGAAGCTGGCGGGCGGAATTGGGCGGGCGCGAAATCGCATGGACGCAAACGGACTCACGGAGCAGACGAGAAGCCAGAGCGGCGGGGGCCGGTCTAAATTCCGGCCTCGAAACGGCCATGTCGCCGGGAGCGGACCCAACGCCGAACGCGGCAACCACGGTCTCGATCGCCGCGCCATCGCCGCCGCCAAGCGCGGCGAGTGGGATGCGATTCACTACCTCTACGTCCGCTACGCCGACGACGTCCTCGCCTACGTCAGAAGCATCGTCGGCGACCACCACGCGGCCGAGGACATCACCCAGACCGTGTTCGCGAAGCTGATGGGCGCGATCCAGCGCTATGAGGAGCGGGGCGCGATCCCGTTCGCCGGCTGGATCATGCGCGTCGCGCGCAACGCGGCGCTCGATCACCTCCGCGCCCGCCGCCAGATCCCGGTCGAGGAGGTGCGAACGAGCGACCCCGGCGATGAGGGACGCGAGTTCGAGCAGCGCCAGTGCCTCAAGGAGGCGCTCGCGAGCCTGCCCGAGGACCAGCGCGAGGTGCTGGTGCTCCGACACGTGCTCGGCCTCTCCCCGCCGGAGATCGCCGAGCGGCTCGAGAGGACCGAGAGCTCGGTCCATGGCCTTCACCATCGCGGGCGGGCGGCGCTGCGGGCGGCGTTGATCGAGCTCGAGGCCGCGCCCGAGGTCGCGCCGTAGCCCGAGCGACATCGCTCGGCCCCTTGGTTTCGGTCCGCTGCGTCAGGCCGGCGGACTAGGGCTCGTCATCCTCGTCCGCGCGGTCGAGCACGCGCTCGGCGAGGCGGCCGGAATCGCTGTCCGCGAGGTACAGCAATGCCGCGTGCTCGAGCAGCCGCTCGACTGGGATGCCCTGGCGCCGCGCCTCGCTTTCCAGGCCGACCCAGCACTCGGCGTCCCCCTCGAGTTGAACTTCACGTGGCTCGCCCCGAGCGTCGGGCTTGAAGCCCGGGGCGAGCGTCGAGGCTCGACCCGTAGGCCACTCCGCATAGAAGTAGGCCGCGGCGCGGGACAGCAAATCGTCGAGCCCGGCACCATCGCGCCGGGCCTCCGACTCGAGCCTCTCCCACCCGAACTCGTCGAACCTGAGCGTGAGCGCGCGTCTCCCAACTTCTTCCCCTGTGGCGCTCGTTGTGTCGCTTGGCGTCATCGGTCGATACCCAATGCCCTCTATCGAAGCACAGGCCCCTCCGGAATCCTGTTTGGGCCCATCCGAAGTCAAGCCCCGTCGTTGGGCGTCCCGGCCGGCGGAGGCTCGTGCGCGCCGTTGCCTCGGTTCACGCAACGCACTGTCCGCACTGTCCGTCTTGAAGCGCCGACGCCGGTGCCGCATCTCATCCCAGCAACGGGACGCAGAAGCGCCGATTCGCGCGCACCGCAGTCGGCTGCTACGAAATCCAGCCCTCGCACGCACCGGCGGAAGCGAGCGTCCCCCTCATCGATCAGCCACAGAGGCCACGGGCAGCGGCACCGGGGCGCAGCGAGGGGCCGTTCGGCCACCGGCTACAGCATCGGATCGATCGGGCGCAGCCTCATCGGCCCGTAGTCTCGCTGCCCTGATCCCGCGAGACTAGCCGCCGCCGGACGTCTGGGTCACCGTCCAGGCGGGGGCGGTGTCCTGTTCCGCAGCCGCCGCAGCATCCACCGGTAGGTCCGCCGCCGACGCTTGCGTTCGTAGGCGGACATCACGGGCCGCACGCCTCGCCCACCGCATCGCGGCCAGCGCCTCTTCGATCTCGCCCCGGCGGTTCGCCATCACGGCGATCTCGGCCATCGTATAGGTCTGCGGCCTCATCTCGCGTTCACCAGGAGGGCGCTGGAAAATCGTCTGGCGTCCGGCGGCCGACCGCCCGGTAAACCCACAAAGGAAACGGTCGGCGCGCTGAACATCTTCTGTTACCTGGTCCCCGCCGATGAAGACGGCCGCATCCTCGCGCTCGGTCCGATCGGCGATCCGGTCGAGCAGCTTGAGGCGGTCAGCGTCGGAACGATCCACTACCCGCAAGTCTGAGCGGTGCTCCGGCGGAACGGTGGATCGCCGACTCCCGCAGCCCGGCGGCTTCGAGGGCTTCCCGCTCGGTAAGAAAGGCCCGCATCGCGGCGATCTTGCCGTCTCGAACCCGGAAGATCTGAAAAGCCCGCATCTCGACGCGAATCCCGCCGCGCCCTTTGGCGCGAACGTCGGTGGGCGCGAGTACCCACTCACCCAGGTCGCGATACTCGACCATCCGGTAGACGTAGCTTTCCCAGGTCTCGCTCCAGTCCCTCCACCATCGGGCTACCTCGATGGGTCCGCCCGCCGTCATGCCAACGGGACCGGTCGCGGCGATGTCCCATTCGATCTCGGGATGGGCGTATCGCCAACCGGGGTCATTCGCCCAGAACGCCAGCACAGCCTCCGGCTCGGGATCCGGGCCGACCTGGTCGATTCCGGCGCGAAGGAGGGGGATGATGTCCTCGCCATCGTGGGGCTCGTTGAAGCGACGGACGATCTCGACGTTCTCCCGCGACATTGCCTACTCCCGCAGCCCGGCGGCTTCGAGGGCCTCGTCTCGCGTCCAGTACTCCCGGCCCCGCACGATCTTCCCGTCTCGGATCGTGTAGAGGGCCGCGTAAGTCAGATCCGTCTCGACGCCGCTGAGCTTGGCACGGCCGCTGATCTTCGTGACCGCGATGACCCTGCCTTCTCCTTCGTCGATCAGTTCGACCGGCTCGTTTCTGAACTCGTCGAATGTGCCCAGCCAGTCCTGCACGTAAGCGCGTAAGGCCTCCTTGCCATGCATCGGGCCGCGGTCATCGGGTGCACCCTCGACCGCCCGGTAGTCGATGTCGTCCGCGAAGTACTCGGAAAAGGTATCCAGGTCGCCACGGTTGAAGGCCGTGAACGCGTCGACGACGATTCGGACGTTCTCCTGCGACATCGCCCGAGCAGTATCCCGCCAGAGCGAGCAAGCTGGAAACGTGACGGGCCGACCCGGTCCGGCGGCAGGCCATCGCGGGCCGGCCCTGTGCTGCCCCCAAACGGTTGCTGACCCGGGGGCAGCTGCCCCTCGGTGGAGGGCTGGGGGGTTCTTCCGCAGGAGCAATCCTCCCACCTTCAGGTCCCGGGCGGGTCCGATTACTGCAAGGAGGGCGGTAGCGATTACGTCAAAGGGGGGAGACCCCGATTGGCGTCCGCGAGGCTGACGAAGGGACGGGCCTCACCCCGATGGCGGCTAAGCCTTGGGGCTCGGCCCGTCCCCCCCGATCCTCGTACCCGTGGGACTTACGCCACCGCCGTCAGCGGGATAGGGGATTGCAGAAGACAGCGGCGAGCCTGGTTGGGACGAGGACGGCTCGCCCCGATCGTCTCACAACCGCAGCCCGCCGTCCACCCCCGGATAGACGCCATGCGCCGGGCGGCTAACGGGGTAAGGGAGGGTCGCCCGCCGGGGCGGTGTCGCCGTGCGACCGCCGGATAGCGCTCGGGGAGCGGCGGCTGACCCGGCGAACCGCCGGATCGCGAGCTTCGAGTGCTGAGGTTTGGCCTACTCTCGCAGCCCGGCCGTCTGCTGCTTGAGGAAGCGGGGTGCCTAGCTGTAGAGGGCGAGTCCCGCGGCCGCAGCCACGAGGACGACCACAGGCTCTTTCACCTTGCGCACGCGCTGGAGCAGGATTGCCAGGGCAACCAGGGCGATGATCACCGAGACCACGCCCGAGATGACCTGCCCACCGATGACGATCGCCGCGCCAGCGATCGCCCCGGTGGCCGCCGCCGTTGCGCCCTGGACGAAGCCCTTCAGGCGCGGGTGCTGCTCGTAGCGGCGAACGAAGCGGCCGGGCACCAGTACGTAGAAGAGCACCGGCAGGAACACCGCGACCGTGGCGACGATCGCCCCGACGAGGCCATCGACGAGGTAGCCCGCGAAGGTGGCCATGATCACCACCGGCCCCGGGCTGATCAGCCCCATCGAGACGGCGTCGACGAACTCGCGGTTGGTGATCCAGTGGTGGTCCTGCACCAAGCCCGAGTGGAGGTAGGGAACGATCGCCAAGCCGGAGCCGAAGGTGAAGGCGCCAGCAGCGAGGAAGAACAGCCCCAAACTCGCGAGGCTTGCGCCCCCGCCGGTGAGGGCGAACCCGTTGACGTTCGCCAGCAGGGCGGCGGGAGAGAAGCTCGCCGCCTGACGGCCGAAGTGGGGAAGCCCGCCGCCCCACCAGATCGCGCCGAAGAGACCGGCGGCGAGGACGAGCCAGATGATCTCCGCGCCCGCGAGCGCCGTGGCAGTGCAGAGGATCACGGCGATAGTCCAGGCGACCGGATCGGACTTGTTGGTCTTCCGCGCCAGCTTGACGGCGGCGATGGCGATGATCGCGAGCACGGCGGGGCCGACCCCGGCGAAGATGTCGTGGACGACGCTAAGGCCCTGGTACTTCGCGTAGATGACCGCAACCGCCGTGACCATGACGAACGGCGGCAGGACGAACGGCACGATCACCGCCAGCGCTCCGCGCCAGCCCGCCTCCAGGTAGCCGAGCCACATCCCGGTCTGCGCGGCCAGCGGCCCCGGGAACATCTGCCCAACGGCGAGCGCCTGCCGGTACTCGTCCTCGGTGTACCAACCGCGCTCCTCGACGAGATCGCGGTGCATGTAGCCCACGAGCGCGATCGGACCGCCGAAGCCGGAGCTGCCGAGCTTTCCGAAGTATTTGGCAAGGCCCCGAAGTGTTCGGCCGCTAGGGCCCGATTCCGATGGTGCTACCGAGCTGGGCGGCGCCGTCCGGTCAGCCTCCGCGAGCCTGCCGTTCTCTCGCACCATCGCCCGCGCAGTATCTCGCGGCTGGGGGGAGGGTCGCGGCGCACGGATCGCGAGCCCGCTAACCGCCGGATGGCCGATTGTGAGAAATAGTTCTCAAAAAATTTGAAGGGGAACCAGCGACAAATTGGCTAACTGGTACACGAAAACCTTTGGGCGTTGTCCGCATGGCTGCTTGGCACCACCGTATTGCGGCCAGTGCCTCGCCCGAGGCATAGAGCAGGAAGACGAATCTTGACCGCTCCCTTCTACAGGCCATCAAGCGAGGACACGAGTCAGACTGAAACGCTGAAAGTGCGCTCGGTTGTTCTGGCGCGGGCCTGCAAGGCGCTCGCGAGCTTGGTCCGTAGCGAATACGGCGATCGTCACTCGCTCGCTTGCATCGCAGAGACCTGGGGAGAAGGAATCAGCCCCGTCCAGCTTGCGGCGCTTCACGAGCTCGAAGGCCCATTGTCAATCGCTGAATCGGACGAAGAACTCGTCAACGACCTCTGTGAGCGTCCCGAGGTATAGCCGGCCGAGATTGGCGATGGAAGCGTCCGAGATCGGCCGCCCGTCATGTTGATCGGGCGGGTCGTTCAGGTGAAGGCCGCTTTCGATGTCGATTCCTTCGGGCAGTTGAAAGTAGATCTTCTCTGTGGAGCCATCCGGCATCCGAACCTCCCAGCCGTTTCCCCTGAGTTGGTCGCCAAAGAAGGTGCCGACCGTGTTCGGCGGCGCGTGCCGGCTCAGTTCTCGCAGAACCTCGCCCATGTCGACCCCTCTGCACCGATGACCGCGTAGCTCGATGCGCCGAGTTCGCCTTCCTTCAGAACGTCGGTCCGCGCCTGGTTGAAAAACCTCATCAGTGGGTCGTTCCGAAAGCGCTCCTGATATGGCTCCCACCAGTCGGCAAACGACGGATCCACGCTCTTCATGGTCTGCATCGTGAATGTCACGCTTCGACCGTAGGTGAACAGGTTCATTAATCCGGGCCTGCGTCTCAGCGGATCCGGGCTGATTGCATCGCCGTATCCAGCTCGAGCCATGTGGAGCATCTCCCGAACGTTCGAGAACACCTGTTGCTTGGTCCGAGCGTTTGCCACAAGCACCAGATTTTGCCACCCGCGCCCGGCGGTCTCGCGGTGTCGCGCGAAACCCGCGGTTTACTCGCTGGCACCAGGCGGGTGTAACCCTCGCCACCGCAGCCGGAGCCGCGATGGCGGCCGCGGTCCCGGCCCGACCGACCTCCGATGCGTCAGACGCCCGGCTGTGTGTTGGCGCAAGGGGTCGGCGGGCGCTTTGGAGCCGTGAGAGCCATTCTCCGGCGCGCTGCATCACGCGGGTCCTCCGCGGTCGCGGTTCCTCGAATGCGAGCCAGGCCGCCCCGGAGGCGGGTTAGGTTTGATTCGTCGACCGCAGGAGCGGGAGCCAGCTAGTCACCGGCCGCCCCGACCCAGCCAGCAAACCCCCGGACGCGTCCACCGTCGACCTTCGCCGCAAGCACGGCATAGTGACCGCCGCCGCCGATATGGCTGACCGCAGACTTCAACCACCAGTT
>JBKPNB010000198.1:0-6419 GCA_046732395.1 Actinomycetota bacterium
CGGCCGCGCTTCTCGTCGCGGTCGCCGCGGCGGCGCTGGCCGCGTCGGGATCGGCGTCCCCGGGCGCCGGCGCCCGTCGGCCGCCGGACGTCCTCCTCATCCTCGCCGACGACCAGGCGATGAACACGTTCACGCCGCGGCTCATGCCCGATACCTACAGCTGGATCGTCGACCCCGGCACCAAGTTCACCGCCGGGCTCGCCGCGCCGCCGCTCTGCTGCCCCGACCGGGCCGGGATCCTCACCGGCCAGTATCCGCACAACGACGGGGTCTTCTCGAACGATCCCGGCTACCCGACGCTGCGCCAGAAGGCCGACACGCTGCCCGTCTGGCTCGGCCGCGCCGGCTACCGCACCGGCTTCGTCGGCAAGTTCCTGAACGGCTACGTCGACGACGCCGGCTACGCGCCGGCGCCCGGATTCGATAGCTGGTTCGCGTACGACGCCTCGCTCTCCTATCTCGACTACACGGTCTCCGAGGGGGGGCAGCCGCGCTCGTTCGGATCGGGCCGTGGCGACTACTCGACCGACGTCTTCACCGCCGCCGCGCTCCGCTTTCTCCGCAGCCCCAGCCCCAAGCCTTTCTTCCTCTGGCTCGCCTACAACGCACCGCACGACTCCCACGTCGCCGTCCCGCACTGCGACTCGTTCGACCCGCTGCCGCCGGACGAGGCCTCCTACCTACGCTTCTCCCACCTTCATCTTCCGCGGCCGCCGTCGTTCAACGAGGCCGACGTCTCCGACAAGCCGGCGGCGATCGCCTCGATGCCGCTGCTCGACAAGCCGCACGTCGGGTACGTGATCCGGCGCTACCGCTGCACGGCGGCGGCGCTCGGCGAGGTCGACCGGGGGATCAACAGGATCATGCACGCGCTTCGCCACCGCGGCGAGCTCCGTCACACGATCGTCTTCTACCTCTCCGATAACGGCTACTTCTTCGGCGAGCACCGGATCGACTTCGGCAAGTCGTATCCGTACGAGCCCGCGCTGCGGGTCCCCTACGCGGTACGGATCCCGGCCGCGTACCGCCGTGGGCCGCCGCCGCGCTCGACCGCCGAGGTGGTCTCGAACCAGGATGTAGCGCCGACGATCCTCGACTACGCGGGGGGCGTCGATTCCTGCGCCGCCCCGCACCGATGCCGGACACTCGACGGGCGCAGCCTCCGGCCGCTGCTCTCCGGGAACGGGCGCTGGCCGCGCGACCGCGGCGTCCTCGCCGAGCTCGACGACGCGGGGATCGACTACGCGACGATCCGGACTCCCGACTACGCCTACACCCGCTACGCCGACGGCGAGCGCGAGCTCTACGACTTGGAGCGGGATCCGTTCGAGCTTCGCAACGTCGCCGGCGACCGGGCCTACGCCGCACCGGAGGCGAGCCTCGCCCAGCGGCTCGCCGCGCTGCGGCGCTGCAAGGGGACGCGCGGACCGCGGGCCTGCGAGTGAGGACCCGTGCGGGAGGCGACGACGGTCGACCAGGCGGTATAGGCTGAGCGATCGCCCCGACGAGAAGTGCAATTCCCGGGCTGACCCAGACCGTCACCACCCGCCGCCGGATCGCGGCGCTGGTCGCCCTCGCCGGGGGCCTTTTGACGGCCACGGCTTTCCATCCCGGGTCATCGGGCGCCGCGCCGGAGGCTGCGCGGGGCAGCAATCCTGACCCGCAAAGCCATCCCCCACGGGTGATCCAGCTCAGCTACGACGAGGCGCCCGGCGAGCAGGGGCCGGATCGCATCCTCGACGCATTCTCCCGCCGCACCGACGCGCTCCGATTTCAAACCGCCTACCGGGGTCGCCATGCGCGCGCCCCCGGCCGGTACCGCCGGGACATCACCGACACCGACATCCACGGCCGGCGGGCGAAGCACCCATTCGTCCCCGACCGCGACCGCGGCGGCAGCCACCTAATCAGCCTCGTCCATCGCTCGCTTCACCAACGCGGGCGGGTCGAGGTCAAGGTCACGGCCAAGGGCAACGGCCGCGTCGACGTCGCCCGCGTCCGCATCGAACTCTCCCGCTGCACGTTGGACCCGCCGTCGTTCCCGGTGAGCTGCGAGGTGAGGGTGCCGCGCGGGCGCTGAGCACAGCGACGTAGACGGTCGCGACGCCCGGCGCTCGGACTCGCCAGGCGAGTTCGGCCTCCTGCTGGCCGGGTCCTACCGCGGCCCGTGCCAGTCGACCGGGCCGGCGCGCAGCAGGTGGGCGCCGAGCGGCCGCCCGAGCATCTCCTCGACGGCGCGCGAGGCGTCGAGCAGCGTTGCGAGGTCGATCCCGGTCTCGACCCCCATCTCGTGCAGCATCGAGACCAGATCCTCGGTCGAGACGTTGCCGGTCGATCCCGGCGGCACCGGGCAGCCGCCGAGCTCGCCGAACGAGGACTCGAACGAGTCGACGCCGGCCTCGAGCGCGGCGAGCGCGTTCGCCAGGCCCTGGCCCCGGGTGTTGTGGAAGTGGGCGGTGAGCTCCACGCCGCCGAGCCGCTCGCGGGCGGCGGCGAAGAACTCGCCGACCTGCCGCGGGTTCGCCATCCCCGTCGTGTCGCCGAACGCAACCTCCTCGCAGCCCGCGGCGGCGAGCTGCTCGGCGATCGCGAGAACGCGGTCGGCGGGGACCTCGCCCTCGTAGGGGCAGCCGAACGAGGTCGAGATCACCCCCTCGCAGCGAAGGTCCTCGGCGCGGGCCCGTGCGATCGTCCGCTCGAGCCCGGCGAGCGACTCGGCGATCGAGCGGTTGACGTTCTCGCGATTGTGCGTCTCCGAGGCCGAGAGGAAGAGGTTCACCTCATCGAAGCGGTCGCGGTGGGCGAGCGCGCGCTCGAGGCCGCGCTCGTTCGGGATCAGGACCGAGTAGCTGACGCCGTCGGGTCGCTCGATCGCCTCCAGCACCCGCTCGGCGTCGGCGAGCTGGGGGATCACATCGGCGCGGACGAACGAGGTGACCTCGAGGCGCGGCAGGCCGCTGCGGGCGAGCATCCCGATCAGCCGGACCTTGTCGTCGGTGGCGATCACCTCAGGCTCGTTCTGGAACCCGTCGCGGGGGCCGACCTCGCGGATGCGCACGCGTGCGGGCAGATCGCTCACGAATGGAAGGTTAGGAAGATCGGCCCAGCTGCCCGACGTCGATCACCCGCCGCTCGTGGGTCCCGATGCCGATCGTCCGTTCGCCGTCGGCGACCTCGACCTCGAACCGCAGCTTGCGGTCGTCGACGACGTCGACGAGGCGCGCGCTGACCGTGCACTCGGACCCCTCGAGCGCGGCGCCGACGTGCTTCACGCAGACCTCGAAGCCGACAGTCGCCTTGCCGTCCGGGAGGTTCTCGTAGGACAGCATCGAGGAGACCCGCTCCATCATCGCGATCATCCCCGGGGTGGAGAGGACGCGGGCGCCGATCGTGCCGCCGACGTCGGTGACCAGGCGGTCGGCGACGGTGAAGCTTTCGGCCCTCTCCAACCCGGGCTCGAGCGGCATCCCTACACCATTCCCAGCCCGCCCGACACGCCGAGCGTCTCGCCGGTCACGTACGAGGCCTCGTCGGAGGCCAGGAAGGCGATCGCGGCGGCGACCTCGTCGGGCTGGCCGAGGCGGCGGAGCTGGGTCGCCGACCGCATCGTCTCGATGATCCGGTCGCCGACCTCGCCGAGCTGCCGCGCGCCCATCAGCAGCGGGGTCTCGATCGGCCCGGGGGCGATCGAGTTGGCGGTGATCCCGTAGCGGCCGTTCTCGCGAGCGATCGTCTTCATGAATGCGATCACGCCGCCCTTCGCGGCCGAGTATGTCGCCGAGCCCTTCGAGCCGACCCGGCCCGCCTCCGAGGCGAGGCTGACTATCCGCCCGTAGCCCGCCTCCTGCATCGCCGGGAGGACGGCGTGGGTGCAGGCGAGGACGCCGATCAGGTTGACGCCGATCACCCGCTCCCAGACCGCGGCGTCGGTGGCGGTGAAGAAGCCGAACTCGTCCATCCCGGCGTTGTTGACGAGGACCGCGAACGGGCCGTGCTCGGCGACGACCGCCCGCACCGCCTCCGGATCCGCGACGTCGAGCGCGACCGCCTCGGCGCCGACCTCGCCGGCGACCTCGGCGGCACCGGCCTGGTCGAGGTCGCCGATCACAACCTCGGCGCCCTCGGCGGCGAGCCGGCGGACGGTCGCCGCGCCGATCCCGCTGGCGCCGCCGGTGACGAGCGCCCGACGTCCCTCGAATCGCATCGGCGCGCAGGATATGGAGCGGGGCGCGAGGGCGCGGCGCGCGGCCGGCCAGAGGCTGGCTCGGAACCCCCGCGTGTACGGCTGGCGAGCGCCGGGGGGTGCCAGGCAAGGACGCAGCTCGCGTGGCGTACTTGAAAAGTACGCGAGCGAGCGAGGACGAAGCCTGGCGCAGCCCGGCGCCGCCAGGCGTGCGCGGGGGGGTTTCGAGCCAGCCTCTTAGACTGGCGCGCCGATGCCCGCGGCGGCGCGCGAGGAGATCCCGATCATCGGCGGCACCGGAGCCCTCGGGTTCGGCCTCGCGGTCCGCTGGGCACGCGCCGGACGGGCGATCGTGCTCGGCTCCCGCAGCACACAGCGCGCCGCCGAGGCCGCCGAGCGCGTCCGCGCCGCCGTCCCTGGCGCCGAGGTCGAGGGCCTCGAGAACCCCGAGGCCGCCCGGCGGGGGCCGATCGTCGTCCTCACCGTTCCCTTCAGGGCGCAGTCGGAGACCCTTCAGAACCTCGCCGGCTCGCTCGAGCCGGGCCAGCTGCTGGTCGACTCCACCGTCCCCACCGCCGCCGCGGTGAGCGGGAAGGCGACCCGGCTACTCGGCGTCTGGCAGGGCTCGGCGGCCGAGCAGGCGCAGGAGATGGTTCCGGACGGCGTGGCGGTCGTCTCAACGCTTCACACCGTCAGCGCCCCCTCGCTCGCCGGTGGCGACGAGCCCCTCGACGAGGACGTCCTCGTCTGCGGCGCCCGCCGCGCCGACAAGGCGCGGGTCGCCGCCCTCGTCGAGCTGATCCCTGGCCTGCGGGCGGTCAACGCCGGGCCGCTCGAGACGGCGCGGATCGTCGAGGGGTTGACGCCGCTTCTGATCTCGATCAACGCCCGCTACAAGTCTCGAGCCGGGATCAGGATCACGGGGCTACCGGCGGCGAGCCACTGGGGATGAGGGTCGCGCTGCTCGCCGGCGGCACCGGCGGCGGGAAGCTCGCCGCCGGCCTCCAGGACCTGGTCGGGGCGGAGCTGTCGGTGATCGTCAACACCGCCGACGACTTCGACGTCCACGGGCTGCGCGTCTCCGCCGACCCCGACCTCGTCACCTACTGGCTGAGCGGCGAGATCGACGAGGAGCGCGGCTGGGGGATCCGTGGCGACTCGTTCGTCGTCCACGAGCGGCTCGAGCGGCTCGGAGCGCCGGGCTGGTTCTCGCTGTCGGATCGCGACCTCGCCACCTGCCTGTATCGCACCCACTTCCTCGCCGAGGGGGGGACGCTGACCGCGGCGCAGGGTCAGATCGCCCGGGTGCTCGGCGCCCGGGCGGCGGTGCTGCCGATGTGCGAGGAGCGGGTCGCGACGAGGGTGCGGACGCCGGCTGGGTGGCGCGAGCTCCAGGAGTTCCTGATCCTCGACCACGGCAAGGCCCCGATCGAGGCCGTCGAGGTCAGCGGGATCGACGCCGCCCGGGCGACGCCCGAGGTCGCCGCGGCACTCGCGGCCGCCGAGCTGATCGTCATTGCCCCATCGAACCCGGTGATCTCGATCGGACCGATCGTCTCGATCACGGAGATCCGCGAGGCGATCATCGCCGGCGACGCACCCGTGCTCGCGGTCAGCCCCCTCGTCGCCGGACGATCGGTGAAGGGGCCGACCGAGGAGTTCGTCGCCGCCGTCGGCCGGCCGGTGACGCCCGCCGGGATCGCCTCGCTCTACGAGGGGCTCCTCGACGGGCTCCTCGTCGACGCCGATGACCCCGGCGCGGATCCGGACGACGTCGCGGTGGTCCGAGCCCCGACGCTGATGGCGGACGGCGATGGAAGGCGGACGGTCGCCGAGCGGGTGCTCGAGTTCGCCGCATCATTGGCGGCGTGAACGCGTTCGCGATCGTCCCCGTGAAGCGGTTCGGGGAGGCGAAGCAGCGTCTGCTCGAAGCGCTCGATCCCCCGCAGCGGGCGGCGGTGGTGAAGGCGATGCTCGCCGACGTCCTCACCGCGATCGGCGGCGCCGAGCGAGTCGAGCGGATCGTCGTCGTCACCGGCGAGGGACGGGCGGAGCGGATCGCGCTGCGGACCGCGCAGCGGATCACCACTCCGCTCGAGGTCCTGCGCGATCCGGTCGACGCCGGCCACTCGCGCGCGGCAACGCTGGGCATCGTCCGCGCGGTTGCGCTCGGCGCCGGGTGCGTCGCCCTCCTCCCCGCGGCTGCCCACGTCTCGATCCGGGCGAGCTACGAGGC
>JBKPNB010000199.1:0-6189 GCA_046732395.1 Actinomycetota bacterium
CTCGCCGCGCCCGCGCGGCGGGCTTCGCTGGGGCCGGGAGCCGGGCAGCGAGCGGCGGCGAGGCCGAGGCGGGATCGCAAGCGCGCGCGCCACGCCACCCCGGTCGCCCACGCGAGCCGCAAATCGACGCGGACCCACGGCAAGGTCTTCTTCTCCGCCGGCCCCTACGACTACCAGCGCTCGGGCACCGCGGTGTCGGCGCCGAGCCGCAGCCTCGCCCTCACCGCCGGACATTGCGCCTACGGGACCGGACTCCTCGGCGGTGCCAACCAGGTTCACCGGTGGGAGTTCGTCCCCGGCGCGACCGAGCCCGGGTTCGGTCGCCCGCGCGTCGAGCGCTACGTGGCGTTCGGCTACCCGGCGACGCCGCGTTCGACGGCCGCCGCGAGTACGCCTGCGGCTCGCCGTATCAGGGCGCCGACTCGACCTACGCCCACCCCGCGCCGCTGCGGATCGCCTGCGACATGACGGCGGGCGCCAGCGACGGCGGCTGGATCGGCCGCTCCGGCCGGCTCGTCTCGGTCACCAGCTACGCCTACAACGATGACCCCTCGAGCCTCTACGGTCCGTTCTTCGGGCCCGCGATCCGGGCCTTCTACGGGTCGATCAAGAACGGCTAGGCGAGACCGGCTCGCCCTCGCGCTCGACCTCTGCCGCCGCGTCGACCAGCTCCGCGAGGGCGCGCTCGATCGCGGTCCCGAGCACCGCGACGTCGTCGAGCGCGTCGTAGTCGGCGAGGAGGCCGAAGTTGATGCCCCCGTTGTAGCTCATGACGGCGACGAACAGGGCCTGGTTCGGCGGCAGGAAGCCGACCGGAAAGCAGTCCTCGAGTTCGCGGCCGAGGATGTAGAGGGGAACCTGGGGCCCGGGGACGTTGGTGACGACGACGTTGAAGAGCCGGGTCGAGAAGTTGATCCGGGCCGCCTGCGCGAGCAGGGTCGGCGGGGCGAAGTCGTTGAACCGGGAGATCACCTCGGCCCCGACCGCCTGCTTCGAGCCCTTCAGGTCGCGCATCGACTCGGTAACGCGCCGCAGGCGCGCCACCGGTTCCTCGACGTAGACGGGGAGCGGGGCCCGCATCGCCACCAACCGGTTGCCGAGCGTGCCGCGCTCGTCCGCGGCCCGGATCGATACCGGCACCTGCGCGCGCAGCTCGAGGCCCTCGGTGCGGACGCCGCGTCCGTGGAGCCAGGCGCGGAGGGCGCCGCTGACGACGGCAAGGACCACGTCGTTCACGGTGCCGCCGACGATGTTCTTGACGCGCTTGAACTGGCCAAGGTCGCAGCGCACCCACTCGAAGCGCCGATGCGAGCCGATCGGCTGATTGAGCGGGACGTCGGGGGCCGGGTTGGCGAGCGCCCAGCCGAGCTCGCCGATTCCCTCGAGCGCCTCGCCGAGGCGCGCCAGCGTCCGCTCCGGGTGCTCGACCGCCCCCTCGACGCGCCGCGCGAGCCCGATCGGCGCCTTCGCAAGCTCCTCGACGCCGCGCGCCACCATCGCCGCCGCCGAGGGCTCGGGGTCGGGGATCCAGCTCTCCTCGGGTTCGGCGGGCTCGGGAACCGGCCGGAGGTCGAAGAGGACGGTCGCGATGTCGACGCCGGAGACGCCGTCGACGACCGCGTGGTGGGTCTTCGTCAGCAGCGCGAACCGCTTCCGGGTCAGTCCCTGAACCAGCCACAGCTCCCAGAGCGGCTTCGAGCGGTCGAGCTGCTGCGAGAAGATCCGGCCCACCATCCGCCGCAGCTGCTCCTCGGAGCCCGGCGCCGGCAGGGCCGAGTGGCGGAGGTGGTACTCGAGGTTGAAGGTGGGGTCGTCGACCCAGAACGGACGCCCGGCCTGGGCCGGTGGGTAGGCGAGCTTCTGGCGAAAGCGGGGGACGAGGTGGAGGCGCGCGCGGACGTGCTCGGCGAGGTCGTCGTAGCTCGGCGGCGGGCCCTCGAAGATCATCACCGCCCCGACGTGCATGTGGGCGGACGAGCTCTCGTTGGCGAGGAACGAGACGTCGAGGGCGCTGAGCCGGTCCATGTGCGCGGGAGCCACGGCGCAAACCTAGCCGAACGCGCCAAACGCCTAGCGTTTCGCGGGATGCGGCGCGCGACCCTCGCCCTGCTTGCCCTCGCGGCGGTCGGCTGCGGCGCCAGCGCATCGAGCGATCGCCAACCCACGCCCTTCGACCCCCACCGCGCCTTCCGCACCCTCAAGGCCGAGGTCGCGATCGGGCCGCGGCCCGCGGGGTCGGCCGCCGACCGCCGTGACGCCCGCTTCATCGCCGCCCGGCTTCGCGCCGCCGGGGCCGATGACGTCCGCATCCAGCGCCCGTACCTGAACGTCGTCGGGCGGATCCCCGGCGAGGCGCCGGGCTCGGTCGTCCTCGGCGCCCACCACGACACCAAGGACATCAGCGGGTTCGTGGGCGCCAACGACGGTGCCTCGGGCGTCGCCACCCTGCTCGAGCTGGCCCGCGACCTCCCGCGCCCGCTCGCCGGCCCCTCGCTCGACCTCGCCTTCTTCGACGGCGAGGAGTCGCCGGGTTCGGGGGACGGGGTCCGCGCCTTCGAGCGCGCGGGCGACCGCGGCTCGCGCCAATACGTTCGCTACGCCGCCGCCCGCGGGCGCCAGGGCTCGCCACCGCTGCGGTCGATCCGGGCGATGGTCCTGTTCGACATGGTCGGCGACTGCGACCTGCGCATCCCCCGCGAGGCCTCCTCCGACCGCGGCCTCTACCGGCTCTTCGCGCGCGCGGCCGGGCCGGATTCCCCGTTCGGCGGCAGGACCGGTGCCATCCTCGACGACCAGACCCCGTTCGAGCGCGCCCGCATCCCGGCGCTGGACCTGATCGACCTCGACTACGGCCCCGGCCCGCCGCCCGGGGCCTGGTGGCACACGACGAAGGACGATCTGGCCCACGTCTGCCCGTCGAGCCTCGCGGCCGTGGGCGCCCCGGCGCTGGCCGCGATACCGCGGATCCGCTGAGATTCACGGATTCGAAGGCGGGGGCCGCGGCTACCCTGTAGGCGATGTCGGCCACCGCTCAAAGCCGGCCGCGGCGCGTCCTGCTGGCCTCGCCGCGGGGCTACTGCGCGGGCGTCGATCGCGCCGTCCAGACCGTCGAGGAGGCGCTCGAGCTCTACGGCCCGCCGGTCTACGTCCGCAAGGAGATAGTCCACAACAAGCACGTGGTCGCCGAGCTCGCCGGCCGGGGCGCGATCTTCGTCGAGGAGGAGATGGAGGTGCCCGCCGGCGCGCTCGTCGTCTTCTCCGCCCACGGGGTCGCGCCGAGCGTCCACGCGAACGCCCGGGCCCGGGGGCTGCGGACGATCGATGCCACCTGCCCGCTGGTCACCAAGGTCCACGTCGAGGCCCGGAAGTTCGCCGAGCAGGGCTACACGATCGTGCTCATCGGTCACGAGGGTCACGAGGAGGTGGAGGGGACGACGGGCGAGGCACCCGGCAGCATCGTCCTCGTCCAGACCACCGACGACGTCGAACGGCTCGAGGTCGAGGATCCCGCCAAGGTCGCCTACATCACCCAGACCACGCTGTCGGTCGACGAGACGACCGCGATCATCGCCCGGCTGCGGGAGCGGTTTCCGGCGATCGTCGGTCCGAAGTCCGACGACATCTGCTACGCGACGACCAACCGCCAGATCGCCGTCAAGCAGCTCGCCCGCGAGTGCGAGCTGGTGCTGGTGATCGGGTCGACTAACTCCTCGAACTCGAACCGTCTGGTGGAGGTGGCGCGCGAGCAGGGCGCCCGCTCGCATCTGATCGACAACGCTGGCCAGGTCCGCGACGAGTGGTTCGACGGGGTGGAGACCGTCGGCATCACCTCGGGTGCCAGCGCGCCGGAGGACCTGGTCGCCGAGCTCGTCGGCTACTTCCGGGATCGCGGCGCGGAGGACGTCGCCGAGCTGCGGACGGTCGACGAGGACGTCCGCTTCATGCTCCCGAAGAAGATCCGCACCGAGCTCGCCGGCCGAGCCTGACGCGACGCCGCGCCGGGCTCAGCCCGGGCTCGGGATGTCGAACAGCCGCGTGACGTTCGCCGCGAACATCAGGTCGCCGCGGACGGAGAGCTTGCCGGTCATGAACTGCATCACGGGGTTGGCATTGCCGGTGACGACCTTGCAGAACGTGAGCGAATCCATCTGGAGGCTCACCCGTGCCTCGCCCTCGCCGCCCGGCTCGACCGAGCAGACGCCGTCGGCGACGCTAACCAGGTAGCGATCGTAGGCGCCGTCGGGGCGCCGGATCCGCCAGGCGATCGCCGCCTCGAGCCCGGCGGCGGCGCGGCGATTGAGGCGCTCGGGCATCCGCCGGAAGACCTCGGCGACGATCACGTCGCGCATCGGGCCGGACATCGCGGCCTCGAGGCGCTTGTCGGGCGTGAGCTTGAAGAGCAGCGCCATCAGCTCGGTGTCGAACACCTGCGGATCGACGGCGGCGGGGTCGATCGCGGCGAGGTCGAACGCCCCCGACCCCACCTTCCGCAGCAGCCGCTTTGCGGTCTCCGGGCCGGCGGCCTGGACGAGCGTTCCGAGCGCCTCGCCATCGAGACCGTCGAGGAGGCCCTGGAGGGTCTTGGCGTCGAGCTCGTCGGCGAGCCGGGCGAGCTCGTCGGCGTCGAGGGACGCGGCATCGATCGTCTCAGGGTCGCCCTCCGGCGCGGCTGCGGCGGACATCTGCCCTCCTTCGAGAATTCCTACCCTGCGGTAGAAAGATATTACCATCCAGTAGGAACATGAGCGAGCGGCGGACGAACGAGGCGCGGGGCGAGGTCCGGCGCCGTCGAGCCGCCCACCTCGGGCCCGAGAGGCGGCGCCCGCTCGTCCTCGACGCGGCGCTCGGGCTGTTCGTCGAGCGCGGCTATCGCGGGACCGCGATGGAGGCGATCGCCGAGGCCGCCGGGGTGACGAAGCCGGTCGTTTACGAGTGCTACCCGAGCAAGGCGGAGCTGTTCCGCGCCCTGCTCGAGCGCGAGGAGCGCCGGCTGCTCGAGGCGGTCGCGGCCGCGCTTCCGCGCGAGGCCTCCGCGGCGGACGTCGAGCCCCTGGCGGTCGGCGCATTCACGGCCCTGCTGCGCGCGGCGGCGGCCGTGACGGACTCGTGGCGCGTCGTCTTCGCCTCCGAGCATGGGGCGGAGCCCGAGATCCGCCGGCGCTTCCGGCGCGGGCGGGAGGCGGTGATCGCGCAGCTCGCCGCGCTCCTCGCCGAGCTGCTCGAGTCCCGCGGGCGCGTCGACCGCCGGCTCGCGGCGGCGCTCGCGGAGTTGCTCGCCTCGCTCGGCGAGGGCGGGGTCCGCCTGCTGCTCGCCGACGGGTCCGATTGGACCGCCGAGGAGCTCGGACAGCTTCTCGGGCGGCTTTCGGGCGGCGCGCTCGCCGCGGCCGCGGACTCGCGACCCTAGGCCGGGACCCCCGCCGCGAAGCTGACCGACCACACCCGGACCCCGGGCGAGGGCTCGATCCGCAGCCGGTGCGACTCGTGGCGCTCGTGGCTTGCGAGCTCGTGAAGGCCACCCACCTTCACCGCGAGGGTGCCGGCCTCCGCGCCGTCGAGGCGGATCCGGACCTCGCCGGCCCCGTCGAGACTCGCGAACGCGCCGCCCGCGGCGTAATCGAGCTCGATCGCCTCGCGGCCTGGCGCCGGCGACCACGGCTCGCGTAGCGAGCCGCCCGGGAGCAGCTCCTCGGTCGGGGCGATCACGATCGCGCCGGGGACGTCGGAGGCGCGCAGCGGCGCCATCGGCGGCGGCAGGGAGCGGGCCCCGTTGGTGGCGCGCAGCTCGTCCTGGATCGCGCGTTCGGTCGCCTCGTACTCGCCCTCGCCGAAGTGGAACCACCGCAGCGCGCCGCCACGGCCCCACAGGAACAGCGACGGCCAGCCCTCGCAGCCGTAATCGTGCCAGATCGCATAATCGAGGTCGGCGGCCACCGGGTGGCGGACCCCGAGTCGCTCGAGGCCGGCCGCGAGCACCGCCGGATCGGCGGTGAACGCGAACCGGGGCGAGTGGACCCCGAGCACGGCGAGGCCGGCGCCGCGGTAGCGCGCGGCCCAGGCGTTGAGATAGGGCTGGACGCGGGCGCTGTTGAGCTGGGCGAAGTCGAGGAAGTGGACGAGGACCGGGCCGGCGGCTGTCAGGCGCTCGATCGACGGCGGCTCGGCGACCACCCAGCGCGCCGACGGCGG
>JBKPNB010000200.1:0-6304 GCA_046732395.1 Actinomycetota bacterium
GGCGTATTTCGCGTCCGGTTCGACGCCGAGGGCGTCGAGCGCCTTGCTGAAGAAGGAGCGCACCGCGGCCGCGAGCACGACGTCGAGGATGTCGGCGTCGGAGAGGCCGCGGGAGCGCAGGCGATCGAGGTCCGCCTCGCCGACCGAGGTGGCGTCGGCGGCGACCTTGTCGGCGAGGTCCATCACCGCGACGTCGACCTCGTCCAGGCCGGCCGCGCGGTGGTCGTCGATCGCAGCGCGAACCGCCTCGGGATCCATGAACTGGTCGGCGAGCACCGCGCCATGGGCGAGCGCGCAATAGCTCGAGCGCAGGCGGCGGGCGGCGGCCAACGTCGCCAGCTCGTAACGCCTCGCGTCCATCCGGGCTTTGATCGCGCCGTTGAGCTGGAGCCACGCCGCGTAAGCCTCGGGGCGAAGCGAGAACGCCCGGGTGAAGTTGGGCAGAAAGCCGAACCGCTCGCGGTCGCCGTCGTAGACCTTCGCCGCCGCGCCGGTGGCTTCGCCTTCCGGGATCGTCTCGATGAACGCCATCGCAGCTCCTCTTCGCGGTTGCGGACAACCCTATGCGCTCAGGTGGGGCGGTGGCGGGATATGTCGTTTTGCTCAGCCGATCGCCTACCGCGAGGGGATCGCGAGCAAGCTCGTGAAGTCCTCGAGGCGCTCAGCTAGGCGCGGACCGAGGCCACCAGCTCCTCCGAGCGCTCCCAGAGCCCGGCGGCGAGATCGTCGTCCTGCGCCTGCGGGCTCGGCGGCACGGGCCGCCCTTTCTCGACGTACTGGCCGCGGAGCTCGCCGGCGGCGGGGTCGAGCGCGAGCCAGACGAGCGGGCGGGCCCCGGTCTCGGGCGAGCGCAGGAACGGCCCGGCGAGCGTGAGCCCGATCCGCGCTAGCGCGCCGTCGTTCTTGCCGAAGCCGGTGCGGATCACGCCCGGGTGGAAGCAGTTGGCCGCGATCGCGGGGTTGCGGCGCTGGAGCTCGCGGGTGAAGAGGACATTGCAGAGCTTGCTCGTGCCGTAGACGCGCCCTGGGCGGAAGCGCCCCCGCTCGGATTGGAGGTCGTCGAGGTCGAGCACACCGCCCTTGTGGGCGTCGCTCGCGGTCGTCACCACCCGTGCGTTCGAGCCGCGCAGCCGCTCGAGCAGCAGATTGGTGAGCAGGAACGGCGCCAGGTGGTTGAGCGCGAACGTCCGCTCGAAGCCGTCCGGCGTCGTGTGCCGCGAGGTGAACATCGCCCCGGCGTTGTTCGCCAGCACGTCGATCGCCGGGTGGGCCTCGAGGAGCTCGGCGGCGAGCCGGCGCACCTCGTCCATCCGCGCGAGGTCGGCGACGTGCTCGCGCACGGGCGAGCCGCCCGCGTCGCGGGCCTCGTCGGCGGTGGCGCGCACGCGATCGGGATCGCGCCCGACGAGGGCGAGTTCCGCGCCCCTCCGCGCGAGCTCGATCGCCGCCGCCCGGCCGATCCCCCGGGTGGCTCCGGTGAGGATCACAATCGGCATCGCTGGAAAGCTACCCCGATCCGTCGGCGCTGGCCGGAGTCGCGCAGAATGGTGCGCCGCAAGCACAGCAATGAGGACGATCCGCTCCGAACAGCTCACAGACTCCGTCGCCTACCACGGCGAGGGGCCGGTTTGGTCGGAGCGCTGGGGCGGGCTCCGCTGGGTCGACATGCTGGCGGGCGACGTGCTGTCGCTGGCGGCCGACGGGACGATCGCCCGCCGTCACGTCGGCGGTGTCGCCGCCTGCGTCCGGCCACGGCGCGGGGGTGGGGCGGTGATCGCGCTCGAGCGCGGCTTCGCGCTCGAGGACCGGGGCGGGACGGTGACGCCGCTCGGCGAGCTGTGGAGCGACGAGGAGGTGCGGATGAACGAGGGCGGGTGCGATCCCGACGGGCGCTTCTACTGCGGCTCGATGGCCTTCGACGAGCGCCCCGGGGCCGGCACCCTGTACCGCCTCGATCCCGATCGCTCGACCCACCTCGTCCTCGAGGGGCTGACGATCTCGAACGGGCTCGACTGGAGCCCCGAGGGCGACCGCGCCTACTACGTCGACACCCCCACCCATTCGATCGACACCTTCGATTACGAGAGGGAAGCGGGAATGGTGCGGCGGCGCCCGTTCGTCGAGATCGCGCCCGACCTCGGCGTCCCCGACGGCCTCACGGTCGACGGCGAGGGAGGGGTCTGGGTCGCGCTCCACGGCGGAAGCGCGGTGCATCGCTACGGCCCCGACGGTGCCCTCGACCTGGTGGTCGAGGTCGGCGCCCGCCAGGTCACCGCCTGCGCGCTCGGCGGCGCCGACCTCGACCGGCTCTTCATCACCACCTCCCGCGAGGGCCTCGAGCCCGGCGACGACCCGCTCGCCGGGTCGCTGTTCACCGTCGAGGCCGGGGTGCGCGGCCAGCCGGTTCGCGAGTTCGCGGGCTGAGCGAGTGGATCCGGATGACGCCCACGGTTCGAGTCTCGACCCGCCAGCGGCGCCGGGCGCCGTCGAGGAAGGCGTCGGCGGCCGGGCGGCCGGGGTCGGCGAGCAGGACCCGCGAGCCGAGCCGCGGCAGCAGCGCCAGGAGCAGGGCCACGGCGGAGCGTTCGTAGAGGACGTCGGCGGCGAGGACGAGGTCGAACGGCGGCCGGCCCGTGAGCGGAGCCGGGCTCGCCCAGTCGACCCGCTCGGTCGCGAGGTCGAGGCCGTTGCGGGACGCGTTGCAGGCGAGCAGCTCGAGCGCCTCCGCGTTCGCGTCGGTGGCCAGCACCGTCGCGCCGGCCGCGCTCGCGGCAAGGCTCGGGACGCCCATCCCGCAGCCGAGCTCGACGACCCGCAGCCCGTCGAGGCGCCCGTGCCCGACCTCGCGCCCCAACGCGATCCCGCTTCGCCACAGCACCGACCAGTAGGGGACGACGGGTGCCCACTCGACCTCGCGGTCGTCCGGGAGCTCGGTGGCCTCGGCCAGCTGCAGCAGCTCGAGCTCGACGTGCGGCAGCGACACCCTCGTCGCCGCCAGGCCCGCGGGGTCGAGGTGAGCCGACGTCCTCAGGCTCCCTCTGAGGCCTTCGCGATCAGCGCGTCGAGCACCGCCGACATCCCGCCGCGCTCGTAAGCCGCGCGCTGCAGCCTCGCCCCGCCGCCGGATTCGAGCAGCGCCGCCAGCGAATCGAGGCGCCGCTCGCAACCGAGCTCCTGTGCGTGCGGGCGCGCCAGCTCGAGCGCGCCGGCGAGGTGCTCGCCCACCGGACGCAGCCGGTCAGCGGAGTCGGGGAGCGTGGCGGCGACGCCGGAACGGGCCGCTCGAAACGATGCCTCCTCGAGGATCTCGCCCGGAGGGCTGACCGTCCCGTCGCTGATCGCCTCGTGGCGGGCCAGCGAGTGGACGGCCGCGACCAGGGCGCCGGTGTGCTCGAGCGAGGCCTGGACATCGAGGGCCCGGATCTCGACCGTCCCGAGACGCGGGTGGGGCCGCAGCTTCCACCAGTGGAAGGTGTAGTCGGGGACGTCCGCAACGGCCGTCAGGCGATTGGTCGACGCCCGAAAGTCGTCGAAGTCGGCCATCGCCCGCGGGACGCCGGAGCGCGGCCAGCCCCGCACCGTGATCTCGCGGGCGGAGGCGAGCCCCGTATCGCGGCCATGCCGGAAAGGCGAGTTGGCGCCGAGGGCCTCGAGCATCGGGAGGTGATGGCGAAGGCCGTTGAAGGCGTGGATCGCGGTCTCCGCGTCGGGCATCCCGACGTGGACGTGGAGCGCGGAGACGGGGGTCGCGACGGCGTCGCCGAGGAGGTCATGGATGAGCTCGTAGCGCTCGGTATCGGTGATCGTCGCATCGCCCTCGTCGGCCGTCGGGTGGGTGCCGGAGCCGATCAGTCCGACGCCGGTCGCGAGCACGGCCCGCCGAAGCCGGGCGAGGCTCTCGAGCGCGGCGTCGGCGCTGGGGCAGACCTCGGTGATGAGCTCGACCTGGCAGGCGTGGACCTCCCCCTTGACGGTGCCCGCGCCGACGTCGTCGAGCGCTTCGAGGACCTCCTCGGCGGCGTTCAGGAGCTCGCCGCTTCGCGGGTCGACGAGGAACAACTCCTCCTCGACGCCGATCGTGAACGGCTCGTGGCGGCCGAAGGCGGAGCGCTCGTCGATGGCGATGCCCGACTGCTTCCTCGTTCGGGCGGCGCCCAAACGGGGCGATGCGCGCGGGAGCTCCGCCGCTTCCAACGCGATTACGGCGCCGCCAGCTCGTGGCGGGCGCTGCCGCCCATCCCGGCATCCACGACCGGCGCGTCGAGGCGGCGCAGGTCGAGGGCTCCGGGCATCGTCGGGGGAGCGCGATCGCTACCGCCGCGGCGGCACCGGCACCTGGGTCAGGGCCGAGATGTTCCCGGCCGCGTCGATCGATCGGATCGCGACGAACCGGGCGCCGCCGCCGATCCTCGCGGTCTGCATCGTCCGCGGCGCCGCCGGCTGCGGCGCGGCGATCCGCCGGGCCGCACCGAGGTGGCCGACGGTGATCGGCCGGCGCGAGACGAAGATCTCGTAGCGCGCGACCGGGCCGCCGGTGACCCCGTCGCCGCCCGGCGCCTTCCAGGTCAGCCTCAGTCCTCTCCGACCGCGGATCGCCTCGACCGGCCCGAGCGCCGCCGGTCGGCGGGTGTCGTTGCCGAACAGGCCGCTGTTGTACTCGTCGTGGTGGTAGTGCCACCAGGAGTCGTTTCGCGGCGGGGCCCCACCGACGCGCCAGACGAACAGCGATCCCTCGCGGGTTCCGTAGGCGAGCCGGAGCTGCCCGTTGAGCTTGGGGTCGGCGACGACGCCGCTGAACGAGGGCCACTGGCCGGTGAACTTCGGGAACCCGGGAGCCTCGGCGCCGTCCGGCTCGTAGGCGTGGATCCAGCCCGCGTCGTTGGAGTCGATCGCGGCCCGCTGCGCCGAGTCCGAGAGCCCGGCGACGAGCGGCGCAACGAAGAACGGGAAGCCGTCCTGGAGGCGGGGGAAGCCGGGCACGATGTCGCCCCCCGCGACGTTCCAGGCCTTCTCGTAGGTCTGCGGCAGCGCCGCCGCACCCCCGCCGAGCGGACCGCTCAGCGAGACCGCGCCCGCGTTCGACTGCACGTATTCGGGGACACCGTCGCCGAAGAGGTCCCCGATCGCCGCCTGGCCGGTGACCCCGACGGTCAGCGGGTCGCCCTGGTAGTAGGGCAGGATCGGCTTGCACGAGTCCGACGGACAGGACGGGCTGAGGCTCGCGAACTGCGAGCCGTCGGCGTCGAGCGCCACCGGAGAGCCCGTGACGGCCGCGGTCAGAACTCGCCGGGCGCCGCCGAACTCGCCGATCGAGGGCGGCGTCGCTCCCTCCTCGACGAAGTCGATCGACTGGTCGTAGCAGTTGGCGAGCGCGTGGAGCGCGACCGGCCAGCCCGGCATGTACGGGCCGCCGGGGTGGTCGTTGCCGTCGGGCCAGATCCCGTAGATCCACGACTGGTGGCCGCCGCCCGAGCTCAGACACTCGAAGCTGGGCACGAAGACCTGCGGCGTCCCCCCTCCCGCGACGTCGCCGACGCCCGGCGGGAAGATCAGCTTCGAGTCGCGGATGTAGTCGGTCCGCGGGTGGCCAGCGAGATCGGAGGCCGGCAGCCTCACCTCCACCGGCCATCCCGGTACCGGCTTCCCGTTCGGCTGGAAGGCGTAGAGGAAGCCGTCGAAGGCCGACATCAGGATGTCGAGCCGGCCATCGCCGGCGAGGTCGGCGAGCACCGGCGGCGACCAGTTTCCGCGCGAGGGCAGCCGGCTGTGGGGGGTTTCCGACCGGGGGGTGGGGACCGGGAGCGAGGCGAAGCGCGAGGCGGAGTGGACGGGGAAGCCCCTGCGGGGCCTCCCGTCCGGGCCCCAGGCATAGACGAAGGCGTTCGAGGTCGTCGCGACGACGTCGAGGCGCCCATCGCGGTCGAGGTCGCCGACGGCGATCCCGCTCACCGGATCCCGTGCCCGGCGAAGCCGCGTGTCGGAGCGGTAGGAGGCCGCCGGGTAGTTCTCGGGCTGGCGCGGGTCGATCGAGGCCAGGGTCCCGGTGTGGACGGGGAAGCCGGGGACCTCGGTCCCGTTCGGGCGCAGCGCGTGGACGACGCCGTCGTAGGTGGCGAAGACGAGGTCGAGCTGGCGGCGCCCCTCGAGGTCGGCGTAGGCCGGTGCCGCGCTCATCTCGGTCCCGATTCGCTTCGGGTAGCCGCGCAGAAGGCCCGGATCGTGGCGGGCGCTGAACGCACGACGATCCTCTCCCTTGAGCCCGTTGCCGTCGACTGCCCGCAGCCGCAGCGTCACCGTGTACCGC
>JBKPNB010000201.1:0-2580 GCA_046732395.1 Actinomycetota bacterium
CGTGGTGGTCGAGCGCGACGGCGGGGAGGCCGGTCCGCTCGGCTCGGAGGCCGACGACGAGTCCCACGGGCTCGCCGCCGGCGATCACCGGCGCGACCGCCTCGACCGAGTCGGGCGCCGCCGCCGAGGCGTCCCCGGCGCGCCGGCCGGCGAACGCGCTCAGCTCGTCGAAGTCGGACTCGGCGCTGGCGACGGCGAGTCCGCGCGTGGGCAGGACGATCGCCACCGGCAGCCCGGCCTCGGCGGCGGCCAGCTCGGCGACGCCCCGCAGGCCCTCCCCGGCGAGGAGCGCGCCGAGCATCCTCGCGTGGAGATCCTGCATGGGCTCACTGCGGCCGGCGCGGTGCTCTCCCGCCGCCTCAGAGGGTCGGCAGGTAGCGGTCGAGCTCCCAGCGGGTGACCTGGACCCGATACTCCTCCCACTCCTCGCGCTTGAGTTCCACGTAGCGGGGGAAGATGTGGTCGCCGAGCGCCCGGCGCACCAGGTCCGACTCGGCGAGCACCTCGATCGCCTCCCCGAGGGTCTCGGGGAGCTGCTCGATCCCGCGCTCGATCCGCTCGTCGTGGCTCAGCTCGTAGAGGTTCCGCTCCATCGGCTCGGGCAGCTCGTAGCCCTTCTCGATCCCCTCGAGGCCCGCGTGGAGCATCGCGGCGAAGGTCAGATACGGGTTGCAGGAGGGGTCGGGGCAGCGGAGCTCGCAGCGCGTCGCCTTCTCCTTGCCGGGGTGGTAGACGGGGACGCGGACCAGCGCCGAGCGGTTGCGCTGCGACCAGGCCACGTAGACCGGGGCCTCGTAGCCGAGCACGAGCCGCTTGTAGCTGTTGACGTTCGGGGCGAACAGCGCCGTGATCTCGCGCGCGTGGTGCAGGAGCCCGGCGATGTACGACTTCGCCGTCGCCGAGAGGTGATGGTCGCCCTCGGCGTCGTAGAACGCGTTCTTGCCCTCGGCGAACAGCGACTGGTGGGTGTGCATCCCCGACCCGTTCTCGCCGAACAGCGGCTTCGGCATGAAGGTTGCGTAGACCCCGTGCGCTGCGGCGACCTCCTTGACCGCGATCCGGTAGGTCATCGCGTTGTCCGACATCCGCAGCCCGTCCGTGTAGCGCATGTCGATCTCGTGCTGGGAGGGCCCGACCTCGTGGTGCGTGTACTCGACCGGGATCCCGAGCGACTTCAGCGTGTTGACCGTGTCGCGGCGGAGGTCGGAGGCGGCATCGAGCGTGGTGAGATCGAAATAGCCGCCCTTGTCGAGGATCACCGGCAGCCCGTCCTCGCCGAGCTGGTCGGAGGCGAAGTAGAAGAACTCGAGCTCAGGGCCGAGGTAGAAGGCGTCGAACCCGAGCTCCTCCATCCGCGCCAGCGCCCGCCGCATGACGTAGCGGGGATCGCCCTCGTACGGCCCGCCGCCGGGCCGCAGGACGTCGCAGAACATCCGGGCCACGTTGCCCTTCGACCCGTTTGTCCGCCACGGCAGCACCGCGTAGGTGTCGGGATCGGGCATCGCGATCATGTCCGATTCCTCGATCCGGTTGAAGCCTGTGATCGACGAGCCATCGAAGCCCATCCCCTCCTCGAGCGCGCCGTCGAGCTCCTCGCGGCCGACGGCGAAGCTCTTGAGCTGGCCGAGGACGTCGGTGAACCAGAAGCGGATGAACTCGACGCCATCGTCGGCGACGCGCTTCAGCAGATCCTGGTTGTCGGTGGTGGGCTCGGGAATCGTCACTGTCATGCAGGTCGCTCCTTGCGTTCGGCATTGGCGGACAGGGCGCCCCGTCGCCGGCCGCGCCGTCCACGGCGGACGGGGCATGAGGCGACCCCCAAGCTACGGCTCGGCGGCGACGGAGTCTTTATCCGGCTGGCGAGACTTCCGCGCCCGGGTTTGTACCTGCGGTAGGGACGAGGACCGCCGCCCGCTGGCCGTCCCGGCCAGCGGCCTCGACGGTCAGCTCGGTGCCCTCCATCGCCGCACGGACCTCCTCGGGATCGCCGCCGAGCGCCCGCCACCTCTCGCGGGCCTCGCCGTGGAGGGCGTCGAGGAACTCGTCGGTATGGAGCGGGTCGTGGTGGAAGAGCAGCAGGCGGCGGGCGCCGACCCGGTCCGCGAACGCCAGCGTGTCGCCCACGCCGGAGTGCCCCCAGCCGATGTGCTCGGGGTACTCGGAGTCGGTGTACTGGCAGTCGTGGATCAGCAGGTCGGCGTCGCGGGCGAGGTCGAAGCCGGAGATCCACTCCCGGTCGAGCCCGTCGAGCGGCGCCCCCAGGGCAGGCTCGTGGTCGGGGATGTAGCAGAGGGAGAGCTCGCCGTCGGTGATCCGGTAGCCGAGCGTCGGCCCGCGGTGGGTGACGGCCTCGGCGCGGATCACGGCACCGCCGAGCTCCCACTCGGTCGAGGGCGTGTCGGCGAACGAGAGGTCGCACGGAAGTTCGCGGACCTCGACCGGCGACAGGGGGGCCGAGATGTAGCGGGCGATCCTGTCCTCGAGCGAGGCCTCGGGGGAGGCCGGGCCCCAGATCGTGATCTCGGCGTCACTGCGAAAGCAGGGCGGGAAGAACATCAGGCCCTGGATGTGGTCGAGGTG
>JBKPNB010000202.1:0-3560 GCA_046732395.1 Actinomycetota bacterium
GTTATGCCTCCCGAAGTCCCGACCGAATCTCGTTCCTCGCAAGCCGCTAGCCCCATGTCGACCCTTTCGGGCGGCTCTTTACCTTGCGGCCAATCCGCCAGCCTCGGGCATCGCATCGTGCGAGGTTGTCCATCGGCGGCCTCGCCGGAGCGGTTTCAGGCGATGGCGGCTCCGGCCACAGAAGACGGCGCGGCCCAGGGGGAAGTTGCAAGGCAACCCGCAAGGACCGCGCCGGGACGCAGCGTAGTCGGGTTTCCGTGGGGCCACGTTTGGGGCCAAGTCGCTCGGACGCGACGGGCCCGAAAGCGCGAAACCCGCTTGGTGGAGCGGGTCTCGGCGATGGGCCGGGGAGGATTCGAACCTCCGTCCTGCGGATTATGAGTCCGCTGCTCTGACCGACTGAGCTACCGGCCCCGCGCGTCTGATTATGGCTTGCTAGGTGAGTGCCGCGCCTAGAGTGCGAGCCGCTGAGAGCGCGTCGTCCGCCCGCCGCTTCCGGGTCTGGTGCGTTCCCCTCACCAGGGTTCTAGGGCGACCAACCAACGTCGTGTCGCACCTGATCTGCGCTACGGTTCCGCGCGGAGGGGAA
This sequence comes from Actinomycetota bacterium, assembly GCA_046732395.1. Classification (GTDB taxonomy): domain Bacteria; phylum Actinomycetota; class Thermoleophilia; order Solirubrobacterales; family 70-9; genus JAWVFM01. The sequence continues at coordinate 590 of JBKPNB010000202.1, forward strand.
CTGACAGGCATGGAAGCCGGCTGGCTGCGAACGGGATGGGGGTGGATCGCCTTCGCAGCACTGCTGTCGCTCTCGATGCTCGTCTCGGCGGACCAGGCCGGCGCCCGGATCAAGATCGAGTCGGCGGCGCTCTCGCCCCACTTCAGCCCACCGGCGAGGGACTACGTGGTGAGCTGCGTCAAGCCGATTGAACTGCGCATCGAGCTTTCGGGGAGGACTCGCGCCCGACTCGGGGACGGCCCCTGGCGCCGCCACACCACGCGCAGGAAGGTCTCGCTGCAGCCCGACGAGGGCGTCACCGTCCAGTCTCGCGGACCTGGTCCTCGCGGCCCGAGGACCTACTCGATCCGCTGTCTGCCCCCGGATTTCACGCCGTACACGTTCAAGCGCATCGGTCACCCAGCCGCCCCCTTTTACCTCGTGACGCCCGACTCGATTGGCCTCTCTGCCCTCGAGGCGCACTACGCCGTCGTCTTCACCCGCTGGGGCGTCCCGATCTGGTGGTACAGGGACGAGCCGAGCCCGTTCGACGCCAAGGTGCTCCCCGATGGGACGTTCGCGTGGACGACCTTCCACGGAGCGCTCAACACCGACCCAAGCGTCGCCTACACGCTCCGGCGGCCGAACGGAAAGGTGGTGAGGCGCCTGCGGACCGTCGGGTCGCCCACCGACGTCCACGACCTCCAGCCGATGGCGAATGGCGACTACATGATGATCACCTACCGACGCCGCGATCACGTCGACCTCAGCGCCTACCCGCCCCACGACCCCGATGCCTCGATCTACGACGGCGTCGTCCAGGAGCTGACCCCGGGGGGCGAGCTCGTCCGCGAGTGGTCGACCCGGGGCCACATCAGCCCGGCCGAGACCGATCCCTATTGGTGGTCACAGCTCAGCGAGCCGTACGACACCACCCACATGAACGCGGTCGAGCCGCTCAAGGACGGCGACTTCTTGATCTCGCTCCGCCATACGAACGCCGTGTATCGCATCGACGGCAAGACCGGCAACGTCGAGTGGAAGCTCGGTGGGACCCCGACCCCGGAGTCCCTTCGAGTGAGAAACGATCCGATGGCCCCTAACACTCTCGGCGGCCAGCATGACGTCCGCTCGCTCGGCCACGGCGAGATCTCGATCCACGACAACGGGATTCCGCCCGAGCGCCCGCGCGTCGTCCGCTACAGGATTCACGACGGGGCGGCGACGCTCGAGGAGAGCATCTCCGGTCCGCTGGCAGGGGGCTCGTTCTGCTGCGGGTCGGCGCGCCGATTTGCCGGCGACTGGCTGATCTCCTGGGGCGGGAACCCGCTCGTGACCGAGTTCGACTCGCAGCACCGACGGACCTTCAGCTTGACGTTCAGCGGGGGTGGGAGCAGCTACCGCGCGGTGCCGATCACCGACGAGCTCACCGCGAAGCAGCTTCGCCACGGGATGGACGCCCAGTTCGCGCGCTAGACACGCTCACGACTCGGCCTGCGCAGAGGAGGCATCGTTGTGCACTGTCCGCGCCGGCGAATTTACCCTCAGGTCCGCCCTATCGTGGGCCGGGTGAGGTTTCGAGACCGGAGAGGAGATCGGATGGCGAGCGAGCGAGACTACGAAATCAGGCTCGACGACAAGTACGGATCGCTGCGGCTGATCGATCTGCCGGCGGAGATCGCCGCCCACGAGCCGTGGTTCAACCAGACGCTGACCACGGTCAACGACGCCGTCGTTCGGCTCGGGGTGATCGAGGGCGACTTCCACTGGCACAGGCACGACGATCAGGACGAGTTCTTCCTCGTGTTGGAGGGCCAACTGCTGATCGACCTCGAGGGGCGCGACACGGTCGCGCTCGAGCCGCACCAGGGGTTCACCGTCCCGCGCGGGATGGAGCACCGAACGCGGGCCCCGGTCCGGACCGCGATCCTGATGGTCGAGGCGGCGGGAGTGGTGCCGACGGGCGACGGGTGAGCGCCGGCGCGGTGCGGCGGCGGGGGTCGGATAGGGTCACCCGCTTGATCGAGCGAAGGAGGCGAGGTGGCTGAGCGGGCGGCGATCGTGACCGGCGGGTCGAGCGGGATCGGGCTGGCGATAGCGCGGGCGCTCGGCGAGGACGGCTACGGGGTCACCGTCTCGGCCCGGCGGCCGGAGAAGCTCGAGGCCGCCGCGGAGGGGCTTCGCGCGGACGGGCTCGACGTCCACTCGGTACCCGCGAACGTGATCAACGAGGAGGAGGTGGCGGGGCTCGTCGCCGCGCACCGCGAGCGGTTCGGGCGGCTTGACGTGCTCGTCAACAACGCCGGGCTCGGGATCGGGCAGCCGGCCGGGGAAATCGTCACCAAGCACCTCGACATGCAGCTCGGGGTCAACCTGCGCGCGGCGATCCTCGCCACCCGCGAGGCGCTGCCGCTGCTCCGCGAGGCGGCCGCGGAGCACGGGAAGGCGCTGATCGTCAACACCGCGTCGATCGCCGGGAAGTCGGGCGAGGGGTGGCTGTCGGTCTACTCGGCGACGAAGGCGGGGATGATCGGCTTCACCCAGGCGACGCAGAAGGAGGTCGGCGGCGACGGGATTCAGGTCACGGCGCTGGCTCCGGCGTTCGTCGACACGGAGATGACCGAGTGGATCCGCGAGCAGGTGAACCCGAAGGAGATGATCCGGCCCGAGGACATCGCCGAGGGCGTGAGGTTCCTGCTGCGGACCTCGCGCTACTGCTTCGTGCCCGAGATCGTCTTCACCAACGTGGGGCAGGAGCTGTAGCGGTCGCGCTAGCGAGTCGCGGCGGGCTCGCGCGCGCCGGGGAGGTCGGCGGCGCGGTCGGCGGCACCGACCTCTGCCAGCTCCGCCTCGGCGGCGGCGAGGAGATCCTTGTAGGCGTCGTGGCGTCGCGCGGGGCGCATCCAGGCCCAGCGCAGGCGGGTTCGGAGCTCGGCGGCGCGGTCGCGCTCGCCGGTGTCGGGGGCGGGCGGTGCGATGGCGTGGCGGGCGC
>JBKPNB010000203.1:0-5823 GCA_046732395.1 Actinomycetota bacterium
CGCCTGGGGCCAGCGCTCGCGCGCGAGCTCGCTGGTCTGGGCATGGTCGCGGACGGTGACCACGACCTCCGCGCCGGCGTCCTCGAGCCGCGAGGCGATTGGCTCGAACAGCAGCGGGTGGGGGGAGTTCGAGAGGTCGATCCAGACCTTCACCGCCGCTCACCCCCGGCTAAGGTGGGCCGCGCGTGGCCATCGGTCCGGAGAACGAGGCGCCGCACCGGCTGATACGCGACTGCCGATTCGGCGATGGGGTGATCGTGCACAGCTTTACCAACCTCTACGGATGCTCGATCGGCGACCGCTCGCGGATCGGGCCGTTCGTCGAGATCCAGGATGGCGCGGTGATCGGCTCCGACTGCAAGATCCAGAGCCACAGCCTGATCTGCACCGGCGTCGAGATCGGCGACGGGGTCTTCGTCGGCCACGGCGTCATCTTCGTCAACGACAAGCGCCCGCGGGCGACCAACCCCGACGGCTCGCTTCAGGGTCCCGGCGACTGGGAGCTGCTCGAGATCGTCGTCGAGAACGAGGCGACGATCGGTTCGGGCGCGGTGATCCTGGGCGGGATCACGATCGGGCGCGGAGCGATGGTCGCCGCCGGCGCCGTGGTGAGCGCCGACGTGGCGCCCGACGCGACCGCGATCGGCATCCCGGCCCGCGTCGCCCCTTCGCGGCCCTAGCCGGACGAGTCTCGAGCCAGCCTCAATTCGCGCCCCGCCGCCTGATCACCACCGGCGCGGTGCGAAGCAGGAGGCGAACGTCCATCCAGAGCGACCAGTTGGTCACGTAGAGATAGTCGAGCTTCACCATCTCGTCGAACGGGAGGCTGGTCCGGCCCAGCACCTGCCACATACCGGTGATTCCGGGGGTGAGGTCGAGCCGGCCGCGCATCCAGCCGCCGACCTGGCGATCCTCCTCCTCGGGCAGCGGCCGGGGCCCGACCAGGCTCATCTCGCCGCGCAGCACGTTCCAGAGCTGGGGTACCTCGTCCAGGCTCGAGAGCCTCAGCAGGCGCCCGACGCGGGTCACTCGCGGGTCGTGATCGAGGTCGAGCCAGCGCGGGTCGCGGCTGCGGGCCATCAGCTCGGTCCGCTGCCGCTCCGCGCCGTGGACCATCGTCCGCAGCTTCAGAAGCTCGAACCTGCGCCCGCCCTTGCCCACGCGCCGCTGGCGGAACAGGATCGGACCCTGTGAGTCGAGCTTGATGGCGATCGCCGCGGCGAGCAGCACCGGCGCCAGCACGACGATCAACACGCTCGAGACGATGACGTCGAAGGAGCGCTTGACGAACCGCGAGCTCCGCCCGAGGACGGGGGGGTTGATGCCGAGGATCGTGATCCCGTCGACCTCGTCGATCTCCACCGACGTCCCCATCGCGTCGACGGTGGCCGGCATCAGGCTGACCTTGAGCGAGAGCGACCGCGACGTCTCGACGAACTGGCGCAGCTCCTCGTTGCTGAGGCCGCGCCGCGAGAGAACGAGACGGTCGGGTCGCAGCTCGCTCGCGATCCGATGAAGCTCCGAGGGCCGGCCGAGCACCGGCACGCCGGCCGCCCGCGACCCGCCGTCTTGCTCGGCGGTGAGGAGTCCCACCGGGTCGAACTGGGGGTGCTTCTTGAGCTTGCGCAGGAGCGCCAGGATTGGCTCGCCGTTGCCGACGAGGAGCATCCGCTCGGGCCCGAGCGCCCTTGTGTTGACGCCCCTGGCGGCCGACCTGAACAGCGTGATCAGGCACTGCGCGAGCGAGACGAACAGCACGGACTCGAGCAGCGTCAACTGGTGGATCGGGATCAGCTTCGTGTAGCCCCACAGCAACAGGGTCCCGATCACGAGCGCGTGGAAGAGCCAGGGCGTGTCGTCGAGGCCCGCGTGGTTGATCCGCTTCAGATCGCGGTCATACAGCCCGTAGAGCTTGAACAGGACGATCCACAGGGGAATCGTCGGGAGGCTCGAGAGCAGCAGCCCGAACTCCGGCGAGCGGACACCGGCGACCAGCGACGCCAGCGCCAGCGCCGAGACCAGCCCGAGGATGTCGGCGACCGCGAGCAGGCGGCGCATGACCGAATCCCGCCTCGTCCAGGTCGAGGAGATGATCGTCGCCCGCCGCTCGAGCGACGTCCCGAGGCGAAGGCCCGCGGCATGCGCCCCGCCGTCGACGCCGATCGTGGCGGCTTCCTGCGGATCCATCGTGCGCTCCAAGCGAGCGGCGTCAGCCGAGCTCGACCGGTGCAGCGCGGACGGGGACACGGTGACCGCTGTCGGCCATCGAGGTCTCGGCCGCCTCGACCAGGCGAATGGCCTCGATCGCCAGCCAAGGTGAGCTCTCCGGCGCCGAGGAGGTGGCGATGGCGTCGACGAAGTCCTCGAGCTCGGCGACGATCGGCTCGGTCGAATCGACGCGCGGGGAGACGATGTCGCCGGTCCGGTAGGAGAGGTGGTACTCGCCGTAGCTCTCGGGGTCGCGGTACTCGATCCCGCTGTCGAAGATCCGTACCGGCTCGGCCTGCCCATCCTCGTAGACGAGCATCTTCTTCGAGCCGACGATCACCGTGCGGCGCAGCTTGCTCGGCGCGAGCCAGCTCAGCTCGACGTGGCTGAGGAGGCCATCGGGGAAGCTGATGTCGACGAAGGCGACGTCGGCGATGCCCTGCGAGATCACGTCGCGGCCGACTGCGCTGACCCAGGCCGCGGACTGCCCCAGCCAGTACAGGAGGATCGAGAAATCGTGCGGTCCGAGGTCCGAGAGCACGCTCACGTCGCTTCGGTACGGGCCGAGGTTCACCCGCCGCGAGGAGATGAAGTAGAGCTCGCCCAGCTCGCCCGCCTCGACCAGCTGCTTGACCTTGCGGACCGGCGGGCTGTAGAGGAACGTGTGGCCGCACATCAGGACCAGGCCCAGCTCCTCGGCGGTCTCGGCCAGCTGCGTCGCCTCGAGGCTGGTCGCCGCCAGCGGCTTCTCGACGAATGTGTGCTTGCCGCGCTCCAGCGCCTGGGAGGCGAGCCCGAAGTGGGAGGCGGCGGGGGTCGCGACGACCACCGCATCGACCCCGGGGTCGCGGAGGATCTCCTGGAAATCGAGGGTCGGGCGGGCGAGGGGGTAGCGCCGCGCGGCCGCCTCGAGGCGGGCCGGGTCGGTGTCGCAGATGTAGCTGACCGCGACGTCGGGGATCTCGGTGAACGCGCGGACCCGATTCGGGCCCCAGTAGCCGAGCCCGACGACCCCGACGTTGAGGACGTCCCGGGAGCCCGATCGCTTCACGACCGGGCCCAGCCGCACCGGATGCAGCCGCTCGGCGCCGTCGCTTGCACCCTCTATGAGAGACACCCGATCACTGCCTCACTCGCGACCCCACTCCGTTCCCGGCCTGGATAGATGCCGCATCGTGCGGCGATGTTTGCTTTCGCAGACTAACTGGATCGCCCGCGACGTGTCAACGGCCGGCACCTACTTCGACTTCGGCTGCTTCTCGTTCGTCGCGAAGGCGTCGACGTAGGCGTATTCGGGGGCGCCCTTGGGAACGACCAGCTTGCCCGGCTTCGTGCCCGGCGGGCGCTGCGAGGGAGCCTGACGGGCCAGCACCAGCGTCACGTACGTCTTCCCGTTGACGCCGTAGAAGGCGAAATAGCGGTTGCCGCCGATCAGCTTCGGAGTGGCCGAGGGCGTCTTGGAGACCGTCCTGGCGACGATGTTCTTGGAGAAGCGGGGACAGACCCTCTGCCTGCCCTTCGAGGCGGGGCCCGTGACCACGTAGGCGAACTTGAGGAAGGCGTCGCAGTTCTTCGTCTTCAGCGCGGCGAACGCGGACTTCGCCACCTCGTTGTACTGCGGCGCGAACGGCGTTCCGACGGTCGGCCCATCCACGAACCGGGAGATGAAGGCGAAGTGGTACAGGCCGTCGGCGCCGCGCAGGAGGACGGCGGTGGAGTTGCGCTTCTTCCCCGCATGGTCGAAGACGCCGGCTAGCCCCTTGAACGACTGCATCTTGCTCGGCTTCTTGCCGAGGCGCTTCTTCAGCTTTGCGCAGGACTTCTGGAGCTTCTGCTGACTGGCGTTCTTGGGCGGCGAGACAGCCAGCGCGTTGATCTTGGCGCAGTCCCCCGAGGCGACTGTGCTCGCGATGCGCTTCTCGGCGTCGGCGAGCGACTCCTTCTGGGGAGGAGGTCCCACCGGCTTCGCGTGGTGCACGGCGCTGGTCGAGGTCGACCCGGTCGAGGCCGAGTCGTTCGAGCCGGACCCCGTGGAGGAAGAGGACCCGGCTCCGGCCCCCCCACAGCCGACGATCATGGCGGTCGCAGCGGTCGCCGCGATCGCCAGCGTGATCGGCGACCTCGAGGTCCACGCCGGCCGCGTCGGGGTCGCGGTCGCCTTCGGTGCCCTGCGCACGGGCGCGACAAGATACACGCAAGTCTCACGGGATCCTAAGAGGCTGTCGTCACAGCGCCTCGGCGGCGATCGCCTCCGCTCGATCGCGCCAGCGGTGGCGGCGCCGAGCCTCGTCGAAGGCGGCGGCAAGGCCCTCGCGCGCGCCCTCCTCCTCGATGGACTCGCGCGCGAGCTCGACGAGCCCGTCGACCGACGACGCGAACGGCGGCGGGTGTTCGAGGTAGTCGACCGGGCGCACGTTCCAGACCACCTGCGGCACGCCGAGCGCCATCAGGTCGAAGGTCTGGGGGTTCCAGGCGCCGAGCATCTGCCGGTCCTGGAGGTTGAGGACCACCGCCGCCGACCGGTAGACCGCCGCGGTCTCCTCTGGACTCAGAACCCCCCAGCCGCGCAGGCTTCGGCGGAACGGTCGCGTGGTGGTGTTCGTCGGCAGGCGCCCCCGCTTGCCCCACCCCCAGACGGCGAGCGGTCTGCCCAGCGCCGGCGCGATCTCGGACAGCAACTCCGCGCGCTCGGGGCGCGGCGAGCCGACCACCACTACCGGGCGGTCGCCCCGCCCCCGGGCGTCGGCGTACGCCGGGCGGGCGGCCGCGAGCCGCGCGGCGTAGGGGAGGTAGACGGCGGCGCCGAGCGGGCCATGGGCCCAGGCCGGGTGCGCGACGAACGCGCGATCTGAGTGCTTGGCGATCCGGTCGAGGACCGGAGGCGGGCCGGCGAGCCCGCGTCGGGCGTACGAGAGCGGGTCGTCCGCGAACCACCACGCCACCGCCGAGGAGGCCGCCGCCTCCTCGATGGCGGCGACCGGCATCAGCTCCGGCGACAGGCAGACCGTCAGCGTCGGAGCAGGCGCCGCGACCGCCGCCCTCGTCGCCTCGAGGATCCTTCGTTCCTCCAGGCGGCGAATCGCCGGACCGAACCTTGCGGTCGCCCGCAGCTCGGCCTCGATCCGGGGGCGCAGCCCGCGGCGGCGCTGGCGCAGCAGATAGCGCGAATCGGCGTCGATGCCGAGCGCCCGGAAGCCGCTGCAAAGGGCGGGCACCACGTCGCCGTGCCAGTCGACGCCGAGCACTAGGACGCGCATCCGGGCCCGTATCGTAGGGCGGCGATGACGATCGCGGTGGGCATCGTCTTCCATCGCAAGCCGGCCCGCCCCTGGGTTCGATCGGAGCCCGGGCTCGACGTGCTGGTGCGCGCCAACGCGGCGGACGGCAACCGCCCGACTCCGTGGCTCGGCTTCGGCGCGAACCACAACCTCCTGATCCGGGAGGCCGCCGATGCCGACTGGTACGTGGCCCTGAACCCGGACGTCAGGGCGGCCGGCGATGACATCAAGCGACTGGTCGCCGCTGCCGACGCCGAGGGCATCGACGTCGCGGCGCCGCTGCTCGAGGCGCCGTGGGGCGTCGAGGGGGCGCGGGCGGCGCTCCCCGGGCCCGCGC
>JBKPNB010000204.1:0-3218 GCA_046732395.1 Actinomycetota bacterium
CGCTCGCCCGGGCCGGCTGGCGGCCGGCGCGCGGCGAGCTGCTCGTCGCCGCCGTCGCCGACGAGGAGACCGGCGGCAGTCTCGGCGCCCGGTGGCTCTGCGCGGAGTGCCCCGAGAAGCTCGCCCCCGACTACGTCGTCAACGAGGGCGGTGGGACCGCGTTCGAGCTCGACGGCACCCGCTTCTACCCGCTCTGCGCAGCCGAGAAGGGGGTGGTCCGATTCAAGCTCCGCACCCGGGGACGGGCCGGCCATGCCGCCGTCCCGGATCTCGGCGATAACGCGCTCCTGAAGCTGGCGCCGCTGATCTCGCGCCTCGCCGAGCAACCGCCGCTCGAGCCGACCCCGGAGGGGGTCGCCTTCCTCGGCGCGCTGGCCGGCGAGGACCTCGACGCCGCCGGGCTCGAGGAGCTCGCCGGCGCGCTCGACCGGCTCCGCGAGCGCTCGCCGTCGCTCGCGACCTACCTGGCCGAGCCGATGCTGCGGGTGACGATGACTCCGACCCGGACGGCGGCCTCGCCGAAGGCGAACGTGATCCCGGATCGCGCCGAGGTGCTGGTCGACTGCCGGGTCCCGCCCGAGCTCGGCGAGGACCACGTCCGCGAGCGGATCGCGGCGCTTCTCGGCGGCGGCGACTACGACGTCGAGTTCACCGAGGGCGACGTCGGCAACCGCTCGGCCGCGACCGGTGAGCTCGCCGACGCGATCTCCGGCTGGATCGACCGCGCCGACCCCGGCGCACGGGTGGTTCCTGTCGCGATGCCGATGTTCAGCGACTCGAACCGGTTCCGGCGTGCCTTTCCGGACGCCGCGGTCTACGGGTTCTGCCCGCAGCGGGGGATGACGCTGGAGGAGGCGGGGCCGCTCGTTCACGGCGCCGACGAGCGGATCAGGGTCGCCGACGTGGCCTACGCCGCGCAATTCTTCCGCGACATCGCGGTGGAGCTGCTCGGGTGAGCGGCGACGGACGCCGCCCGCCGCTCCGCCTCGGCGGGATGGCGCTGCGAAACGGCCTTCTCATCCACGGCCCGACATCGTGGGCCGCCGCCGTCCGCACCGCCGACGGCGAGATCGAGGTCGCCTCGGCGCCGAAACCGGTCCTGGCGCGGAGGGGCCTCGGCCGGGTGCCGCTCCTGCGGGGGCCGTTACGCCTCGCCGAGGCGTTCGCGGTGATCCCCCTCGCCCGCCGGCGGTTGCCGTCGGCGCGGCTCCCGTTCGAGGATCGCAGGGTGCTCGCCGCCGCGGTGGCGGTGACCGCGACCACCGCGGCCGTCCGCCGGCTCGGGCCGACGACCCTGGCCCGCGAGATGCTTGTCTCCGCTCTCGGCGCGGCGCCGGCGTTGGCCGCGCTTCGCAACAACGACCTCGCCGCCTACCACGGAGTCGAGCACAAGGCGATCGGGGCCTACGAGCGCGGCTCGAACGACCCCGCCTCGGCCCCGAAGGAGCACGACCGCTGCGGCTCGAACCTGATCGCGCCGCTGATCGTGCTCTCGGCCGCCGGACAGCTGATCGTCGACCGCCTCGTCGCCGAGCCCGGGCCGCTGCCGCGCGCGGCCGCCGGGCTCGGGAGCGTCTCCGGTGCCGTCGAGATGTTCGCCTACGCCGACCGCCGCCCGGACTCGCCGTTCGGCCGCGCGCTCCACAGCACCGGCCGCGAGATCCAGCGCCTGGTCTCTACCCGCGAGCCGAGCGCCGAGCAGCTCGACGTCGGACGTGCGGCGTTGGCCGAGATCCTGCGCGTCGAGCGCGCCTCACAGGAGGACGGGGGGCCGGCGCCGAGCGCCGAAGAGACCGAGCAGAGCGGAGACTAGACTCGCAGCGATGTTCGACCGGATCGACCACGTCGGCGTCGCGGTCGCCGACCTCGGCGACGCGATCTCGCTGTACGAGGGGACCCTCGAGATGCCGCTCGTCCATCGCGAGACCGTCGACCAGCAAGGGGTCGAGGCGGCGCTCCTGGACGTCGGCGACGGCCACGTCGAGCTGCTGCGGCCGCTCGGGCCCGAGACCCCGGTCGGCAGGTTCATCGCGCGAAGCGGCCCCGGGCTCCACCATGTCGCCTACCGCGTCGCCGACATCGACGCCGCGCTCGAGCGCCTCGCCGCCGCGGGGGTGGATCTGATCGACGAGACGGCGCGGGTCGGAATCCGTGGCAGCCGTGTCGCGTTTCTGCACCCGCGCTCGACCGGGCGGGTGCTGACCGAGATCGTCGAACCCGCCGAAGGTGTGAGATGAGGTGCTTTAGCACCGAAACAGCCGTGTCAGGCGGCGAAGCCGCAGGTGATTCATGATGGCCGAGGCGACGAGGGTCGAGATCGGGCTCGGGATCGGGCAGGTGGTGAGCGCGCGCCTCGACGAGTCGGGGCTGAAGGAGCTCCGCAAGGCGATCGAGACCGGCGAGGGCTGGCACGAGCTCGATACCGACGACGGAACCCTCGTCATCAACCTCGCCACCGTCGTATTCGTCCGCATCGCCGACCGCGCGCACGCGATCGGCTTCGCCGGCGGCTGATCGAGTGTTCCGCCGGGCGGTGCTGATCGCCGGCGCCGGCCTCCTCGCCGCCGCCTACTGGTGGCGAAAGCACCCGTCGGCGTGTCCCTACGGCCAGCGCTTCTGGGTCGAGGCACCGCACCCGTTGATCACGCGGGACCGCCTCCGCCGCGTGCTCGGGCCCGCGAGCGGCGAGCGGATCCTCGAGGTCGGCCCAGGGACCGGCTACTACACGCTCGACCTCGCCGAATGGGTGGGGCCGGAGGGCAGGGTCGACATCTTCGACCTCCAGCGCGAGATGCTCGACCACACCCTGCGCCGCGTCGGCGAGCGGGGGATCGTCAACGTCCACGACGCCCAGGGGGACGCCCGCGACCTGCCGTATGAGGACGCGAGCTTCGACGCGGTCCTCCTCGTCGCCGTCCTCGGCGAGATCCCCGATCCCGACGCGGCGATGGCCGAGGTGGCGCGGGTCCTGCGGCCGAGCGGGCGGGCGGTGGTCGGCGAGCTCGCCGGCGACCCCCACTTCGTCACCCCCGGCGCGCTGCGCCGCCGCGGCGAGGCGGCCGGGCTCCGCCTCGAGCTCCGCGACGGCCCGCCGTTCGGCTACTTCGCGCGCCTGCGCCCGGCCTAGCGGCCGCGCCTATCCTGCTCCGGTGCTCGCCCGGCTCGATCGGCGCGCGCTTCGCTTCATGCGCACCCGCGGACACTCCGCTCCTCTCGAG
>JBKPNB010000205.1:0-2658 GCA_046732395.1 Actinomycetota bacterium
GCCTGGTACATCGAGAACTGGTCACCCGGGTTGGACGCGAAGATCATCCTCCGCACGGTGACCGATGTCTTCCGCGAGCAGCCCGAGCCCATTCCGGACACGATGAACATCGAGCGAGCGAAGCAGGCCCGGCTCCGCCAGGGCGCCGACTCCTAGCGGGCGCTTCCGCTGGCCTCTCCGCTCACCCAACGGTGAGGACGGGCTCGAGCCCGCCGAATGCGCCGATTCGCTCCGCCTCGGCGTGGAGGTCGGCGCGCTGAGCTTTCGTAAGCCTCCGCGACGGAGCGACCTGGAGCTCGACTCGCTTGCCGCGCTTCTTGCGCTCCCACAAACCCGCGGCGACGCCGTCGACGATCACGAAGCGTACGCCCGCAGGGCCTTCGTACCGGCCGCGGCCGTGGGCTGCGACCTGGTCCCTCACCCGCGCCGGGACAACGTGCTCGCGCTCGCGGAAACCCATGATGTAGACGTCGTACTCCGGAAGGAGCCGGAGGCTCGGCTCCGGGCTCGGAAAGGCGGTGTCGCCTGCGAAGACGTAGGCGCGATGACCCTCGACGTCGATCTCCTCGAGCTCATCGCCGAGCGAGTCGAACACCGCCCGCGCATCCGCGGGCTTGAACCCCCGCCCACCGAACCACTCCTGGAAGTCCGTGGGCCGCGCCGGGCCGAAGGTGCGCAGGTACCGCCGGCAGACCTCGAGCAGCGCGACTTCGTCTTCGACCCCCTGCCAGCCGTCGATCCACTGATCGGGGCGGACGAAGGTGACCTTGGCTCCCTGCGGCGGTCCCTGGCAGAGCTCGTCGAGGAAGAACGCGAACCCCGAGAGCAGGCGCTCGCGCGCTCCCAGGCCGCTGTGCTTCACGACTTTCTTGGCCAGTTCCTCGCGGAGGAGGCAGCGGCCGTCGAGCGCGTCCCAGACCGCGGCTCGAATCGCCGTCACGTCGTCATGTCCGAGCGGCGGATGGAGCACGCCCGCCGGATCCCGCCACGCTTCCAGGTCCTCCGAGGCTCTGCCCACCGCTCGCCGGGCCGCGTGCCAGAGCGCGAGCTCGTCGGCGGGGTGCAGATGGAGCGTTCCGCGCACTGTCCAGGCCTTGACCAGAGACCGTCGCTCCCACAGCGCCTCCCGGATGTCGGCCTGGGTAATCCCATCGACGCGTGCAGCCAGCTGGAGCTCCGCGGAAGCCTGAACCTGTGCGTGCACTCCACCGAGGTCGCCCGCGACCTGAACGAGCCGCGCGGCGCCCGAACGGCCAGCCAGCCAGGTGCGCGCGAGTCGGTGTGCACGGACCTCGTCCCACGTTGCCGAACCCATCGCAGCGGATCTTGCTCTAGACACCGCGTCCCGAGCCCGCCGTGTCGGTCGCTGCGGGGGATCGCCGATGATTCTGTGGGACCCTTCCGACGACGCTGGTCGTAATCGGTGCGTGAGGCGGTCTGCAGCCTTCGGTCTTCTGATACTCGCGTTGGCAGCCGCGGTCGCGCGCAGCGCGCCCCTGAAAGGCGAAGGGCCGACGACGATCGCCGTTGGCTACGGGTCGGTTTGGGTCGGGATGGGCGGAGACGGCTCAGTCGTGCGTGTGAACGCACGTTCGCGCGCGATAACAAGCCGGGTCCGACACCGGTCGGCGCCTCCGTACGGCGGACTCGGCTTCGTGCACTCGCTTGCCGTGGGATTCGGCTCGGTGTGGGTTGCCCCGGGGCGATACCACACCCTCTGGCGAATCGACCCGCGAACGAATCGCGCAGCCGACGTGCAGACGAGCCAGCCCTGGACTCCCACGCTCGTAGCCGCCGGAGGCGGAGCGGTTTGGGTAGGCGATTTCGAACGCAACGCCGTCTTCCGCGTCGAGCCTGCCACGAACCGCGTCTCGGCGCGGGTCCGCGTTCCCGGGAGGCTCTGGGGCCTCGCCGCTGGTCGAGCTGGTGTCTGGATCGTCGCCCTCGCAGGCCGGCGTGTCACTCCCAACACGCCGCGCGAGGTCCGTCGTCTCGACACACGCACGAACACGGTTGGTCCGCCGCTAGTCAGCTCCAGGTGCGACTTCAGCCTCGCGGTCGGGCTGCGGCGGCTTTGGGTCTCCGATCTGTGCGCGGAGACGGTCACGCCGGTCGGAAAGCGTGTCGGCCGCCCGACGCCCGTCGGCACAGCATCGGTCGGGCTCGCGGTCGGCGGGGGCGCCGTTTGGGTGCTGAGCCAGTCGGAGCAATCGGTTAGGCGTCTCGACGCGCGAACTGGCCGGTTGGTGGCGAGAATCCGCGTTCGGGGCATCTGGCTCGCCGCCGAAGGCGCCAATCGCGTGTGGGTCCTCGATATGGGCGACGGACGAGCGGGGTTCGTTCGGACGATCGACGCACGAACGAACCGTGTCGTCGGAAAGCCGGTCCGTGTCGCGCCGCGCTGACAGGCGTCGCGCCGGGTGTCGGGAACTCGAGCTCCTTAGGCGAGCGCGTCTTCGTAGGCGGCGATCGTGGCCTCGGTGACGGCGGGCCACGAGAAGTGGTCGCGGATCCGCTCGCGCCCGGCCTCGCCGAGGCGGCGTCGCAGCTCGCGGTCGGCGAGCAGCCGCTCGAGCGCGCCGCGCAGGGCCGGCACGTCGCGAGGCGGCACGAGCAGCCCGGTTTCGCCGTCGACGACGAGATCGAGCAAGCCACCGA
>JBKPNB010000206.1:0-14372 GCA_046732395.1 Actinomycetota bacterium
GGCCGACGGCGTGGCGTGGGCCGGCCGCGCCCGGACCGCCCCCTGCCTTTGCGCTGGGCTGGACTCACGAGCCGAGCAGGATATACGCCGCGCGTTTAGTGAACCTCAAGGCGGCAGGCGGCAGGTGGCAGGTGGAACGCCAGCTCCACATGCCACATGCCACCTGCCACATGCCGAACGGTCAAGCCGCCGCTGCGGCAGCGGGCTCGGCCTGGGCCAGCGCGGCCGACAGGGCCTCGGCCAACGCGACGATCGCCGCCAGCCGCTCGGCGGGGTCGGTTGGAACCCTGAGCGACAGGGTCCTCGGCCGGTACTCGTAGATCGCCTCCGGCACCCGCTCGCGGACGCGGGCCACGGTGGCGGAGTCGAGCTCGAGCGGGGCGACGGCGAACCGCTCGCCGCGGACCTCGGCGGTCCGGGCGCCGGCGCGGCCGAGCTCGATCCGGACACGGCCGAGCGCGAGCAGGCTCTCGACCGGCTCCGGCACCGGGCCGAAGCGGTCGCGGAGCTCGTCGCGAAGCGCCCGCAGCTCGCCGGGCTCGCGGGCCGCGGCGACCCGCCGGTGGACGTCGATCTTCGCCGCCTCGAACGGCACGTAATCGGCGGGCACGTACGCGTCGACGGCGACGTCGAGGCGGACCTGGGCGTCGGCGCGCGCCCCGTCCTCGCCCCCCGCCCGAAGCCCGGCGACCGCGTCGTCGAGGAGCGCGACGTAGAGCTCGAATCCGACCGCGGCGACATGCCCGGACTGCTCGTCGCCGAGCAGGTCGCCGGCACCGCGGAGCTCGAGGTCGCGCATCGCGATCCGAAACCCGGAGCCGAGCTCGGTGTGGTCGGCGACCGTCGCCAGCCGGGCTCCGGCCTCGGCGCTCAGCGCCTGCTCGGACGGATAGAGCATGTAGGCGAAGGCGCGCTCCGAGGAGCGCCCGACACGGCCGCGGATCTGGTAGGCCTGGGCCAGGCCGAGCTGGTCGGCGCGCTCGACGATCAGAGTGTTCGCCTGCGGGATGTCGAGCCCCGACTCGATGATCGTGGTGGCAACGAGGCAGTCCGCCTCGCCGCGCAGGAAGGCCAGCATCGTCGACTCGAGCTCCGGCTCGTCCATCCGCCCGTGCGCCTCGGCGAAGCGGACGCCCGGGCACAGCGCCCGCAGCCGCTCGGCGGTTTCGTGCAGCGTCTCGATCCGGTTGTGGAGGAAGAACGCCTGGCCGCCGCGAGCGACCTCGCGCTCGATCGCCCGCCGGACGAGCTCCTCGTCGTAGGGGCCGACGTAGGTGCGGATCGGCCGCCGGCCCTCGGGCGGAGTCTCGATCACCGAGACGTCGCGGATCCCGGCGAGGCTCATCTGGAGGGTGCGCGGGATCGGCGTCGCCGACAGCGAGAGGACGTCGACACGGAGCTTGAGCTGGCGCAGGAGCTCCTTCTGGCGGACGCCGAAGCGCTGCTCCTCGTCGACGATCACCAAGCCCAGGTCGCGGGCACGGACATCGCGGGAGAGCAGGCGGTGGGTTCCGATCAGGATCTCGACCTTGCCGGCGGCGAAGCGGGCGAGCGCGTCGCGGACCTCGGCCGGGCGCCGCAGGCGCGAGACGAGCGCAACCTCGATCGGGAACTCGGCGAACCGCTCGCGGAACGTCCCGAGGTGCTGCTGGGCGAGGATCGTCGTCGGGACCAGCATCATCACCTGCTTGTCGTCGACGACCGCCTTGTGGGCGGCGCGGAGCGCGACCTCGGTCTTGCCGTAGCCGACGTCGCCGCAGATCAGGCGGTCCATCGGCCGCACGGATTCCATGTCCGCCTTGACCGAGTCGATCGCCTCGAGCTGGTCGGTGGTCTCGCGGTACGGGAAGGCCCGCTCGAGCTCGAGCTGCCATTCCCCATCGGCGGCGAACGCGTGGCCGTGGCGCGCCTGGCGCTCGGCGTAGAGGTTGAGGAGCTCGCCGGCGAGCTCGCGGGCGGCGCGACGGGCGCGTGCCTTGACCGCGTCCCAGCGCTTCGATCCGAGCGCGGAGAGCTGCGGCTCGGCGCCGCCGGCGCCGACGTAGCGGGTGATCTTCGCCAGCTGCTCGGTTGGGGCGTAGACCCGGTCGTCGCCGCGGTATTCGAGCTGGAGGTAGTCGCGGGTTACGCCGGCGACGGTCTTGGTCTCGAAGCCCGCGAAGCGGGCGATCCCGTGGTCCTCGTGGACGACGTGGTCGCCGACCCGGAGCTCGAACGCGGAAGCGAGCCGGCCGCGTGCCGGGGCCGGGACGGCCGCCCGGCGGCGGTGGACGAGGCGGCGGAAGGGATAGACCGCGAGCCGCAGGTCGGGGGCCACGAAGCCGTCGGTGACGCTGGCCTCCGCGAGGTAGGCGCCGGGCTCGGAGGGGGCGGCTCCGTCGAGGAACCGCGCCCGGACGCGGTCGAGCCCGTAGCTGGCCCGCTCGGCCTCGCCGCGGTGCTCGAAGGCGACGGCGACGGCGTAGCCGGAGCGGACCTCGCGCTCGAGCTGGGACTGGGCCTCGGAGATCGACCGGGCGGCGGACGTGGGTGCCTGGGCGCGGAACACCGGCGCGACCGTCTCCTCCGGTTCGGCCTCGCCGACCGCCCGCACCTCGAGCACGGCCCGCTCCGCGAGCGGGCCCGAGACCTCGACGTAGAGCCGGCGGGCGTCGTCGTCGTGGATCGCGGTCGTCACGTCCTCCCAGTGGTCACGGAGGGCGGCCGGAATCTCGTCGGCGGCGGCGAGGAGGACTGCGGTCTCCTCCCCGATCGCCTCGAGCGGCGCGCGGAAACGGTCGAGCGGTAGGACCTCCGCGATGGCGACCTCCTCCCCGCCCTCGCGTTCGTCGGCGATCGCGATCTCGGCCAGCTCGCGGTGTTCGAGCGCGAGCTCAGCGGCGGGGGCCAGCTCGATCCGCTCGGCGTCGCCGAGCGACCGCTGGGTGAAGGTCGAGAACCAACGGATCGACTCCACCTCGTCGCCGAATAGCTCGACCCGCGCCGCCCGGTCCTCGGTCGCCGCGAAGACGTCGAGGATCCCGCCCCGGATCGCGAACTGCCCTCGCTCCTCGACCTGGTCGGTCCGCTCATAGCCGAGCTCGACGAGTCGCTCGGCGACGGCGATGAGGTCCAGCTCCTCGCCGGCCGCGATCGCCGAGCCGGAGGGGCGCAGCGAGGCGTCGGGGATGGCCTCGGCGAGCGCGATCGCACCGGCGACGACCACCGGCGGCTTCCCCTTCCCCGCCCAGCCGGTGAGCGCGTCGAGCGCCGCGATCCGCAGGCCGACCAGGTGCGGCGCCGGCGTCAGGTGCGAGGCGTAGCCGATCCCCCGCGACGGATAGTGGTGGACCCGGCGCGGAGCCAGGTAGGCGCCGAGGTCGCGGGCCAGGTCGCGGGCGGCGATGTCGTCGGAGGCGACGACCAGCGCCGGGCGATCGGCGAGCGCGTCCGGGTCGTCGAGGAGCGTCGCCAGCAGATAGGGGCGAATCGCGTTCGAGGCGAGGACCGAGGCCGCGGTGCGGCCCCCGGCGGCGGCGCCGGTGGCCGCCGCCAGCGCGCGAAAGCGCTCATCTTCGGCGGCGATCCGAAGGAGTGGGCGAAGGCTCATCCTCCATCACGGTAGGGGAGTCCGGGGCCCGACCGCTGCCATTCGACCTGGCCTTCGCCCTCGAGGCGGGATCGGTCCTCGACCCCGTCCCAATCGTGGAGCATGCGCTTCAGCCGGGCCACGGCCGCCGGCGGATGCTGGGCGACGGCGGCGGCGAGGGTCCGGGCCGCCTCATCGGTCGCCGGCGCCGGCGCGACCCTGTGGACGAGGCCCCAGCGGTAGGCCATGTCGGCATCGACGTCCTTGCCGGTCAGCAGCAGGTACTTGGCGACGGAAAGCCCGCAGAGGCTGACGAGCCGTGCGGCGCCGACCGGGACGCCGAGGGCGGCGCCGGGGAAGCGCAGGCGCAGGTTCGAGCCGCCGACGCGGAGGTCGCAGGCGACCGCGATCTCGGCGCCACCGCCGACGCAGGCGCCGTGGCAGGCGGCGACGGTGGGCTTCGGGAAGCCGGTCAGCTCGTCATAGAGGAGCGCGAACAGCTCCATCCGCCGCACCCGACCCTCGGCGTCGAGCTGCTCGCGGACGTCGGCGCCCGCCGAGAGCCCCATGTGGTCGGTGGAGGAGACGACGAGTACCCGAGCCTCCTCGTCCGCGCGGGCCGCGACGAGGTGGCCGAGGAGCTCGTCGAGCATCGCCGTGTCGATCGCGTTTCGCGCCTCGGGCCGGGCGAGGCGGACGACCGCGATGCCGCCGTCTTCGACGTCGTAGGTCGTCCGGCTCAATCCGTCACCTCGCCAATCGGATCGGCCTCCTCGGAGGCGATCTGGGCGGTCAGTCGCTCGACTTCGTCGGCGGCGCGGGCGACCAGCTCGGCGACTTCGTCGTCGGGCTCGGCGAACCGCGAGAGCACATAGGCAGACACGACCTCCGGATCGGTCGACTCGGGGCGCCCGACGCCGACCCGGACCCGCCAGAAGTCGGCGCTCCCGAAGCCCTGGCGGAGACTCTTCAGCCCGTTGTGGCCGGCGACGCCGCCACCGAGGCGGGCGCGGATCGTCCCGAACTCGAGGTCGATCTCGTCGTGGACGACGATCGTCCGCTCGATCGGGACCCGGAGGCTGCCACGGGCGGGGCCGGCCGACTTCCCCGAATCGTTCATGAACGTCTGCGGGCGGAGCACGGCGACGCGTGGCCGCCCGGGGCCCGCGCGGCCCTCGGTCAGGAGCCCGCCGAAGCGCTTCCGCCGGCGCCCGAGCTCCCAGCGCCGCTCGAGCTCCGCAGCGACCTCGAAGCCGACGTTGTGGCGGGTGCGGGCGTAGCGCTCGCCCGGATTGCCGAGCCCGACCACGAGGACGTCGGTGGCGCCGGTGCCGATGCCGCGCCGGCGCCGAAAGATGGACAGCGCGCCTACTCCCCCTCGGCCTGCTCGGCGCCGCCCTCGCCCTGCTCGGCGGCGGGCGCCTCGGCCTCGGCCGCCTCGGCCTCCTCGCCCTCCTCGCCGACGAGTTCCGCCTCCTCCTCGACCTCGGGCTCGGGCTCCTCCTCGACGCGCGGCGGCGAGAGGGTGGCGATCGTCACCTCGTCCGGCTCGTCGGCGATGAACTCGACCCCCTCGGGCGGGAGGAGCGCGCTGAGCTGGAGGGTGTCGCCGATCTCCATCCCCGAGACGTCGGCGGCGATGCTCTCCGGGATCGCGGTCGGCAAAGCGCGGATCGAGAGCTCGCGGGTGACGTGCTCGAGGACGCCGCCCTCGGTGACGCCGGGCGCCTCGTCGGCGCCGAGGAGCTCGACGGTCACCTCCGCCTGGATCTCCTCGTCGAGTCGGACCTCGAGCAGGTCGAGGTGCAGGAGCGAGCCGCGGACCGGGTGGCGCTGCTGCTCCTTGACCACGACCGGGGTCGGCCGCCCGTCGTCGAAGGCGACGTCGATCAGGGCGCCGCCGTGGGTGAGGACCGCGCGGGCGTCGCGCTCGGAGACCTGGAAGGCGCGCGCCTCGCGGCCGCCGCCGTAGACGACGCCAGGGACGAGACCCTGGCGGCGCAGGCGCCGCGTCGTCCGCGAGCCGAACTCGCTTCGGTTCTCGACCTTCAGCGTGGCGCGATCGCGTGCCATGGGCGGGTGAGGATAGTGGACCACCGCGGGCCCTCATTGGCGCTGGGGCGAGCCCGCAGCCCTACCATCAGGACAATGGCGGAGGACGGAAGGATCCCGAAGGGGCGGATCCGACGCTCGGCCAAGCTCGGGTCGGCGCTCGGCGTCCAGGCCACCCGGTACGCGGGCACCCGCGCCGCGACAGTCGCGCTGTCCGAGGAGGAGGCGCGCGAGCGCCTGGAGGCGCGCCACGTCGAGACCGCGCGGAAGATGGTCGCGACGCTGGGGCAGATGAAGGGCGCGGCGATGAAGCTCGGCCAGCTCGCGTCGTTCATCGACACTGAGTTCCTGCCGCCCGAGTACGCCGAGATCTATCACGACGAGCTGGCGATGCTGCGGACCTCGGCCCCGCCGATGCCGTGGTCGGGGATCCGCGAGGTGCTCGATGAGGAGTACGCCGGCGAGCCGCTCGACGAGCTGTTCGCGGAGATCGAGGAGGAGGCGTTCGCGGCGGCCTCGATCGGCCAGGTCCACCGGGCGACGCTGACGAACGGCCGGACGGTGGCGGTGAAGATCCAGTACCCGGGCGTCGCCGAGGCGCTCGAGGCCGACCTCCAGAACATGACTGTGATCGTGCGGCTGGCGAAGGCGCTGGCGCCCGGCCTCGACGCGAAGGAGGTCGCCGCCGAGCTTCGCGAGCGGGTGCTGGAGGAGCTCGACTACGAGTACGAGGCGCAGAACCAGCGGGCGTTCTCGCGCGCCTATCGCGGCCACCCGTTCATCTACGTCCCGGACGTGCTGACCAGGCTCTCGCGCCGGCGGGTGCTGGTCACCGAGTACGTGGAGGGATTGGGGTTCGAGGAGGTGAAGGGCCTCGACCAGGAGGCCCGCGACCGGTTCGGCGAGATTGTCTACCGGTTCTGCTTCGGCTCGATCTACCACCTCCAGCACTTCAACGCCGACGCCCACCCCGGCAACTACATCCTCATGGACGACGGCCGGGTGGCGTTCCTCGACTTCGGGATGACAAAGCGGCTCGACCCCGAGCAGATCGAGCTCGAGCAGCGGGCGATCGACGCGGCCTCGCGCCGCGAGCCCGAGGCGCTGCGCGAGGCGCTCCACGACCTCGGGTTCGTGAAGAACCCGTCGAAGCTCGACGCCGAGCGGCTGCTCGACCACGTGATCGTGGTCGGCGGTTGGTATCTGGAGGACCGGGAACTGGAGATCGAACCGGAGCGGGTGATGCGGGTCATCGAGTCGACCTCGGACCCGCGCTCGGAGTACTACTCGCTGATGCGACGCGAGAGCATCCCCGCCGACGAGCTGATGGGCAGGCGGATGGAGACCGGGGTGCTGGCGGTCCTCGCCCAGCTCCGCGCCCGCGGGAACTGGCACCGGATCATGCGCGAGTGGGTCTACGCGGAGGAGCCGGCGACCGAGCTCGGTGAGGCCGAGTGGGCCTACTTCGCCTCGCGCGGCCAGCGCCGGATTCCGGGCTACGCGGGGCGGCCGGCGTAGGGCCCGAGAAGCCGGGGATCGTTCGTACAGATACCGTCCACACCGGCGTCGGTGAGCGCACGCACCCGCTCCGGGTCGTCGACGGTCCAGGCGATGACGGCGACGTCGACCGCGTGGGCGGCGGCGATCAGGCGGGACGTGATCACCCCGTGGTAGACCCAGATCGACCAGACGCCGAGGCCGGGGGCGCGGCGACGAACGATGCCGGGAAGCCTCGCTCGCAGCGAGGCGAGGCCGCCGGCGACGAGCGGGCGTGCCCAGCGATAGCGGGTCCAGTCGCGCGTGGTCCGCGGAAGGGTCCACCCGATCCGAAGGTCGGGGGCGAGGCGGCGGAGCTCGGCGAGGCTCGCGAGCTCCATCGTCGAGGCCATCGCCCGATCGTCGAGGCCGCGCTCGCGGATCGCCGCCACGATCTCGTCCTCGCGCCCGGCGATCTTCAGGTCGAGGTCGATCTCGATCCGATCGAGCGGCGGCTCGGTGAAGGCGTCGAGGACTTCGGCGAGGGTGAGCGCCTCGCGGCGGGCGGCGTCGCCCCAGTCGTGGGCGACGAGGAGCGGCTCGGTCGCCCGGGGGGCGGCACCGGCAGGCGCCCGGCGCCAGTCGCCGGGGCTGGGGAAGTCGGCGCGGGGCCGTACGACGTCGAGCTCGATGACCTCCGCGCCGAGCTCGACCGCGGTCCGGAAGCTCTCGATCGTGTTGCCGAGGACGAGCGCGTCGGCGCCCTTGTGCCCGATCCGAAGCGGCGCGCGGGGGGCGTCGTTTCCGCGTGTCTCGGTGGCTGTCGCGGGGGCGTCGGCCACGCCTAGAAACTAGCTTGCGGCCCCGACCCCCCGACCGGACCTACAAGCTCGAGGAGCTCGCCCGGCGGTGGCGGATATCGGAGGTGAGCTTCTAGCCCACCTCCGATTTGCCACCAACCTGATTGCGCCTAGACCCCCGGCCCAATCTGGATCGTCTGCGATACGCCACGCTTGCAGATGTGCCCGTCTGCGAGCACGGTCCGCCTCGCCTTGGCGTAGTAATCGCCCTGCTGGAGCGGATCCGGCGTGATCACCCAGGAGCCATCGGCGTCGGCCAGGTCATGACCAACGGTCTTATCGAATCCGGACTTCTCCTTCTTGAGAACGACCGGTCGATCGATCTGACATTGGGCGTCCGACTGCACCGTCCCGTGAAAATCGGGAGAGCGCTGAATGGTGATACTCGTCCGGGAGCTGTTAATCGCGCCGGCCGTGGTGGCGCCGAGCGCTGCGATCACTAAGACCGCGGATAGGGCGATGCCCAATCGCTTCATGCTCACCTCCTTACCGCCCAGGCGGCGCGCCCCCTCGTGGTTCGCACCCTCCGCACGGGCGGCTAGCGTTTGGAACGCCGGAACTACCCGAAAAGCTTGCGGAAGCTGGCCAATTACCGCATTCCGGTTACGCTGTTTGGCGATCCTTTTCGAGGGCGGAGAGAACCGGCTAAGCCTGACGGCATCGCGCCGGACCGAATCAGCTGTTCTTTTCAGAACAGCTGATCCAACCTTCTGCGGCGCTTCGCGCCTTACCTGCCTGTCGCGATGCCTGACGGCATCGCGCCGGACCGAATCAGCTGTTCTTTCAGAACAGCTGATCCAACCTTCTGCGGCGCTTCGCGCCTTACCTGCCTGTCGCGATGCCTGACGGCATCGCGCCGGACCGAATCAGCTGTTCTTTCAGAACAGCTGATTCTCACCCGCGAAGATCTCCGAGACCGAGTCGTCGGCGAAGATCCGGCGGATCGAATCGGCGAGGGTCTGCGCGGTGGAGAGGACGACGAGGTTCTCGGGTCGGCCGGGACGGTCCTGGGCGATGGTGTCGGTGACGACGATCCGCTCGATCCCCGAGTTCTCGTAGGCGAGCCGCTCGTAGGCGGGGTCGGAGAAGACCCCGTGCGTGGCGCAGGCGATGACCCGCGCCGCGCCCTCCTCGAGGACGGTGTGGGCGGCGGCGGTGAGCGTCCCGGCGGTACCGATCATGTCGTCGACCAGGACCGCGGTCTTGCCCTGCACCTCGCCGACGACGTAGCCGATCTCCGCCACCTGCTGGGCCGGGCGCTCCTTCTCCATCACCGCCCAGTGGCAGCCGACCTTGCGGGCGAAGTTGCGGGCCACCTTGACCCGCCCCGCGTCCGGGGAGACGATCACCAGCTCCTCGTCGAAGCGCTGGTCGATGAAGTACTGGGTGAGCATCGGCATCGCGGTCATGTGGTCGACGGGGATCTCGAAGAAGCCCTGGACCTGGCCGGAGTGAAGGTCCATGGTCAGGACCCGGTCGACGCCCACGGACTCGAGCGATTTGGCGACGACCCGGGCGGAGATCGGCTCCCGTGGCCGTGACTTCTTGTCCTGGCGCGCGTAGCCATACCACGGCATCACGGCGATGATCCGGTGCGCGGACGCGCCCTGGGCAGCGTCGGCCATCACCAGCAGCTCCATCAACGCATCGTTCGGAGTCATCCGGTGCGCGGCGTTCGCGGCGGTCGACTGGACGAGGAAGACGTCGGCGCCGCGGATCGACTCGTTGTAGCGGCAGTAGACCTCGCCGTCGGCGAACGTGCGGAGATCGACCTGGCCGAGGTCGACGTCGAGCTTGTCGGCGATTCGGGCGGCGAGCTCCTGCGAGGCGCGGCCCCCGAACACCATCAGCCGCTTGGTGTAGTCGTGCGGGATCGAGCTGAGGTGGCGGGGACTCTCCTCGACGACGCTCATCGCTTCCGCTCCTCGGCCTCCTCCTCGGCCCGTCGCTTCGCGTAACCCTCGATGTTTCGCTGCTCGCCCTGGCTGATCCCCAGGGCCCCGGGCGGCACGTCCTTGCGGATCACCGCACCGGCGCCAGTGTAGGCATCCTCGCCGACGCTGACGGGGGCGACGAGCGAGGTGTCGACGGAGATCCGCGCACCTTGCCCGATCTTCGTTCGGTGCTTGGCGAAGCCGTCGTAATTGGCGGTGATCGTCCCCGCGCCGATGTTGGCCTCGGCGCCGATGTCGGCGTCGCCGATGTAGGAGAGGTGGGGCACCTTGGCCCCGGCGCCGACCTCGGAGTTCTTGATCTCGACGAACGTGCCGGCCTTTGCGCCCGCGGCGAGGCGCGTCCCGGGGCGGAGGTAGGCGAAGGGGCCGACGGGGCAGCCCTCACCGACCTCGCAGTCGGCGAGGTGGGAGTGGACGACGGTGGCCCCGGCCCCGACCGTGGCATCGACGAGGGTGGCGTGCGGGCCGATCGTGGCGCCGGCTGCGACGCGGGTCCGGCCCCGCAGCGACGAGCCGGGCTCGATGCGGACATCGGCGGCGAGCTCGACGTCGGCGTCGATCCAGGTCGCCTCGGGATCGACGATGGTGACTCCGGCGAGCATGTGCCGGCGGTGAATGAGCCTGCGGACCTCGCGCTCGGCGATCGCGAGGTCGGCGCGCGAGTTGACGCCGAGGTTGACGTGAGGGTCCGGGTCGAGATGGGCGATGATCCGGAGGCCGGCGGCGCGCATCGCGGGCAGGACGTCGCCGAGGTAGTACTCGCCCTGGGC
This sequence comes from Actinomycetota bacterium, assembly GCA_046732395.1. Lineage (GTDB taxonomy): Bacteria > Actinomycetota > Thermoleophilia > Solirubrobacterales > 70-9 > JAWVFM01. Next base: position 10,682 of record JBKPNB010000206.1, read on the forward strand.
GTTGTCGTTGGTGATGCGGCCGAGGGCGTCGGCGAGCGCCGGGCCGTCGAAGGCGAAGATGACGCTCGAGACCTCCCTGATCGCGAGCTCCTCGGCGGTGGCGTCGGCGGCCCCGGCCTTGGCCTCGACGATCCGCTCGACGTCGCCGTTCGCGTCGCGGACGATGCGGCCGTAGGTCCCGGGGTCGTCCATGTGGGTGGTCATGACTGTGCCCGCGGCGCCCCCGTCGCGGTGCACGGCGAGCAGCCGCGAGAGCGACTCGGTGGGGATCAGCGGATGGTCGCCGGGGAGGACGATCACCTCGTCGGAGTCACGGACCGCGTCGGCGGCGGCGCGGACGGCGCCGCCGGTCCCGTCGGCGTCGGGCTGTACGACGGTTTCGGTGCCGTCGGGGAGGGCGGCGGAGAGGTCGTGGTTCGGCGAGACGATGACGCAGACGCGGCCCGCCCCGGCCTCGCGCGCGGCCTCGACCGGCCAGACGATCATCGGCCGCCCACAGACGGGATGGAGCATCTTCGGCAGCGAGGAGTGCATCCGTGTCCCCTCACCCGCCGCCATGATCAGGACGGTCGGCGCGCCGGCCACCAGCGAATGTTAGGTGGCTTCGGGCCCTGAAGGGCGCGAGCTCACGCCGCTTCCGCAAGATCATCCTCGGCCGCCAGCGCCGCGGCCTCCCGCACCGCCTGGCGCTCATAGAACCGCACCCACTTGCGGATCGCGTTATCCGAGACGCCGTACTTCCGGCCCACCGCCAGGTAGCTCGTCTCCTCGATCTCTCGCAGGAGCCGCTCGTACGGCGGCCGCTCGACCTTGCGGAGTTGAGGAGCTGGGACCCCGAGCTGGCCACGGCCACGTCCCGCCGCCGCGACTCGATCCCACCGACTTCCGCACTCGGGCGAGCAGTAGCGGTGTGTCGGACGCTTGACCACGAAGGATTTCCCGCACCGGGCGCATTCCCGGAACGCCGGCGGTAAACGATTCTTCCGGGCGCAGTGCGTGTCGAGCGTCGCGGCACAGTTCGGGCAAACGATGCGGAGGTTCTCCAGGCGGTTATCGTCGGGCACACCGTTGATGTGATCGAGAATCAGTGTCATGCGCCGACCGCGCCAGCGGTCGTCCTGCCCGCACAGCTCGCAGATTGGCTGTTTGAGCCCAGCGGCGTAAAGGCGAGCCTTCAGGGTGCCGCGCTTGTACGCAGAGCCCTCGACGAGAATCTCCTCCAGCGGCTTGGCGCGACGCGGTCGATTCGCCGCGCGCGACGCGAAGTAGGGATCGAAGTGGCTCGTGTCGATCTTCCAGACACGATTGACATAGCGGCAAAAGAGCGCGTGATTGCCGCCAAAGCCGGCCGCAGCCCGACTCGGCGCAGTGCCTCGCTGTATGAATGCGAGACGGCGACCGCTGCTCTGGCTTCCGCTTCCGAGTACCTCGGCATAGTCGAACACTAGTTCGCCTGCCGGACGGAACGCCGCCGCGCCCTAGACTCATGATTTTCCGGTCCGGGGTGGTGTAGTGGTCGCACGTCGGGTTTTGGTCTCGAAGACGGTAGGTTCGATTCCTCCCCCCGGAGCTGGTGGGTTGGAGTCGTTCTCGGCGTAGTCTCGCCGCCCCGTGATCGCTGATCTCCACGCGCACTACCCGATGCATCTGCGGCCGAAGGTGCAGGGGAACCTGGTGCGGCTGATCGCCTCGGCGCCTGGGCGGTGGCGGCTGCTCGACGAGGTCCGCTCCGTCCTCGTCCGCGCCGCGAGCCTGTTCGGCAACTACCAGCGCTACGACACCGGGCCGCGGGTCACCGTACCCCTCCTCCACGCCGGCGGCGTCGGCCTCGCGCTCTCGGTCCTCTACTCGCCGTTCGACGAGATGGACATCCGCAAGCGCTACGGCTCGCCCCCCGACTCCACCTACTTCCCCACCCTGATCCGCCAGCTCGAGGACGTCGAGGCCGAGGTCGCCCGCGACCAGATCGGTCGGGCCCGGATCGTCCACCACCCCGACGAGCTCAAGGCCGCCGCCGATGCCCGGGAGGTGGCGCTCGTCCACTGCATCGAGGGCGGATTCCACCTCGGCGGCACACCCGATGAGATCGGCCGCAACGTGGCCGACCTCGCCACCCGCGGCTGCTTCTACGTCACCCTCGCCCACCTCTTCTACCGCTCGGTGGCCACCAACGTCAACGCGATCCCGTTCCTCCCCGACAGCCTCTACTTCCTCGCCTTTCCGGTGCCCGAGGAGGTGGGGCTGACCGAGCTCGGCCACGCCGCGGTCGGGGCGATGGTCCGGGAGCACGTCCTGATCGACCTCAGCCACATGAGCGCCACCGCCGTCGATCAGACACTCAGCCTCCTCGACGAGCTCGACCCTGAGCGGAGGGTCCCGGTCATCGCCAGCCACGGCGGCTACCGCTTCGGCCGCGACCCGTACAACCTGAGCGTCGAGACGATCGAGCGGATCGCCGCCCGCGAGGGCGTCATCGGCCTGATCCTCGCCGTCCACCAGGCGGCCGACGGCCTCGGCCACCCCCGCAACCTCGACGACTCCCTCGCCCTGCTCTACCGCCACATCGACCGCCTCCGCGAAATCACCGGTTCGCATCGCCACACGGCGATCGGCAGCGACCTCGACGGCTTCATCAAGCCCACCCTTCCCGGCCTCGAGAACGCGCGCGACCTGGCCCGGCTCGAGGCCGCGCTGATCGACCGCTACGGGGCCGACGACGCCGAGCTCATCACCTCGGCCAACGTCATCCGCCTCGCCCACACCTACTGGCGCGGTGGGCTCTCGCCCGAGGCCCCGCCCCGGCCGCGCCCGTCTCGCCGGGGTTAGGCTCCGAGTCACTGTCATCGTCGGCGACTAGGGCTGGCGGCGACGTCCGCTTCGACTGACGTGTGATCGCCGACCGGCCGCTGCTCCGCTATCTGACGCCGCTCCTTCGCCGCTCTTTCGCTCCTTCGCCGCTCTTTCGCTTCAACCACAACTGGGCGATCGCGCGGGCGATCGAGGGGCTCGAGCTTTACGCCCGGCCAGCCGGCGCCGGGAGCTAATCCGCCGGCGGCCTGACCCGTCCCGCCTCGGCCCCCGGCTCGGCGGCCGGCCCGCGCGGCGGCGCGATCCCCAGCACCCGCATCGCCTTCAGGCCCAGGCCGAGCTTCTCGCGCCCCTCGGTGGAGGTGATGTCGTGCCCGGAGAGCTCCCTCACCCGCTCGAGCCGGTAGCGAACCGTGTGCCGGTGGGTGAAGAGCCGCTGCGCCGTCGGGGTGACGTTGCCGTCGTTGTCGAGGTAGGCGTCGACCGTGGCCAGCAGGTCGGTCTCGTACTGCTCGTCGTAGGCGACGAGCGGGGCCACCGTCTCCTCGAAGAAGCGCTCGAGCTCCTGCGGGTCCTCGCTCATCGCCGGCAGCAGCAGCCGGTAGGACCCCGTGTCCTCGAAGGCCAGCACCTCGAAGCCCTCGGCCTCGGCGACGTTCGCCGCCAGCTCCGCCTCCTTGCCCGCCCGGTAGAGGTCGACGGGATCGGCGATCCAGCGGCTGCGGGCGACGGTGACCGCGAACCCCGCGAGCGAGGCGTCGAGCTCGCCGCGAAGCGCAGCCGCGGCGCGGACCGCGGTCGCCTCCTCGGACGCCGGCACCACCGCCACCACCTCGGCCGCGGCCTCGGCGTCGCCGAGCGCGACCAGCGCCCCGGGGCTCGT
>JBKPNB010000207.1:0-4276 GCA_046732395.1 Actinomycetota bacterium
CGGTCGGATAGCCCGGGCGCAGCGACTCGAACGTCCAGCCGTCGCGGAGCTCGGCTACCCAGGCGAGGCGGCGCCGGCGCCGAAGCGCACGCCCGACCAGGTGGACCGACTCCGGCGGCGACGTGGTCATGACGCAGTCGAAGGGCTCGGCCGCCGCCAGCCGCAATGCGCGGGCCCGGGCGAACGGCGCCCAGGCGGCGACGAGCGCGTCCGGCACCAGCGCCCTGCTCAACGGGTGGGGACGTCCCGAGTAGCTGTCCGAGTCGTAGAGCGAGGCGATCGTCCGCTCGCCGCCGAGGCGGGCGCGGGCGAGCTGAAGGTCGGGAGTGCGGATCACCCGGTGCTCGCGGTCGTCCGGGAGCTCGCCGTAGGCGCGGGTGGTGAGCACCGTGACCCGATGCCCGAGCCGCTCCAGGTGCTTGGCCATCGCCGCCGGCCGGGCGGCGCCGGTGTCCCGGCACGGGGGGTAGAAGTAGGCGATGAGGAGGACGTTCACGCGAGCCTTCGGCGTCGCTCGGCGATCGCCTCCGCGTAGGCGTCGTCCATGCGATCGAGCAGCCGCGGCCAGGCCCACTCGCGCTCGGCCTTCGCCCGCCCGGCGCTTCCCATCCGGCGCCGCGCCTCGGGGTCGGCGGCGAGGCGCGCGATCGCCGCACCGATCGCCGCCGGGTCGTGGGCGGGGACGACGAGGCCGGTCTCGCCGTCGTCGACGACCGCCCGGACGCCCGGGTAGTCGGTGGCGATGGTCGGGAGTCCGCACGACATCGCCTCGATGAGGACGATCCCGAACGACTCCGGCGGCTCGGTCGTGAGGACGAACGCGTCGGCCGCCCGCAGCACCGCCGGCAGCTCGGCGTGGGGGCGCGGGCCGAGGAAGTGGACGCGGTCGCCGACCCCCGCGGCCGCGGCCCGTGCCTGGAAGCCGTCGAGCAGCTCCCCTCCGCCGGCGACTACGAGGTGCGGCCCGGCCCCGCCGCCGTCGAGGCGCGCGAGGGCGTCGATCGCCAGGTCGAGCCGCTTGAAGTGGTGGGCGCGGTCGAGGGTGGCGACGAAGGCGGCGAGCAGGGCGCCGGCCGGAACCCCGAGGCGCTCGCGGAGGCCGTCGGCGTCGGGACCCGGCGAGAACTCCTCGACGTCGACGCCGTTCGGCATCTCGATCAGCTTTCCAGGGTTCCTCTCACCGGCCCGCCGCAGGTACGGGACCGAAACGGCGTGGTCGGCCGAGAGCACGCAGACGCGGTCGGCGGCGCGGACGAGCAGGGGAGCGATCGTCCGCTCGTAGGCGGCGAACAGCGGCGCCCGCGGTCCGGCGCCGACGAGGCGGTTCTTGTAGTGGACGAGGAGCGCCTGGCGGCGCCGGCGGCGGGTGAGGCGTCCGAGCAGGGTCAGCTCGGCGCCGAAGATGAACGGGTAGTGGAGGTGGACGACGTCGAACGCCGCAATCCGAGCGAGCGAGGGGATGAGCGGGGCGTTCCCGATCGCCAGGACCGGGTCGATGCGGTGGACGAGGGCGCGGCCGGGGTCCGGCGCCGCGCCGGCCGCGGGGGCCGTGAAGACCTCGACGTGATGCCCGCGCGCTGCCTGCCCGCGCGCGAAGCGGTAGGCGGTGTTGCCGGCCCCGCCCGGGTAGGGCGGAAAGGTCGCCGTCAGGTGGGCGATCCGCACCTGGCTCGCGGAGCTAACGCGAGGCGCCGACCAGGCGGGCGACGCCGGCGCTCTCGATCGTCCGCCGCAGGCCGTCGCGGAGGCCGACCTCGGGCGCCCACCCGAGCCACTCCTTGGCGCGCGTGATGTCCGGCTGGCGGACCTGGGGGTCGTCGGTGGGAAGCGCCTCGAAGACGATCTCCGAGCGCGACTCGGTGACCTCGATGACCGTGGTCGCCAGCTCGAGCAGGGTGTACTCATCCGGATTGCCGAGGTTGACCGGCTGGTGGACCTCGGACTCCATCAGCGCGATCAGGCCCCTGATCAGGTCGTCGACGAAGCAGAAGCTGCGGGTCTGGCTGCCGTCGCCGAACACCGTCACCGGCTTGCCCTGGAGCGCCTGGCGCAGGAAGGTCGGGATCGCGCGTCCATCGTGGGGTCTCATCCGACTCCCGAAGGAGTTGAATATGCGTGCGATCGCGGTGTCGAGCCCCTGCTGGCGGTGGTAGGCCATCGTCAGCGCCTCGGCGTAGCGCTTCGCCTCGTCGTAGACACCGCGCGGGCCGATCGGGTTGACGTGGCCCCAGTAGTCCTCGGGCTGGGGATGGACCTGGGGGTCCCCGTAGACCTCGGAGGTGGAGGCGAGCAGGAACCGCGCCCGCTTCACCTTCGCCAGCCCGAGCATGTGATGGGTCCCGTAGGAGCCGACCTTCAGCGTGTGGAGCGGCAGCCGCGAGTAGTCGATCGGGCTCGCCGGCGAGGCGAGGTGGTAGACGCAATCGACCTCTCCATCGACCGACAGCGGCTTCGTCAGGTCGTGCTGGACGAAGACGAACCGCGGGTCGCGGATGTGATGGATGTTCTGTAGCGAGCCGGTGTCGAGGTTGTCGACGCAGACCACGTGGTGCCCGCGCTCGAGCAGTCGGTCGCACATATGCGAGCCCAGGAACCCGGCGCCACCGGTGACTACGCAGGTCGTCATCTCGATCTCCTCATGCGGGCGATCGCCCGCCGGGCGAGGATATCGACGGCGGACCATGATCCACGAGTACGCCGAGGCGGCGCACGCGCCCGTGCGGGGCGCGATCCGCGCCCGCGGGGTTGTCGTCGGCGTGGGGGCGCCCGCGACGGTCGAGACGAGCGAGGCTGCCCGCCGCCGGGCGGCGCTCGGCCTGATCCGTGCCTACGAGCCGCTCCTGTGGCGGACGGCGCGACGCTTCTCGCTCTGCGCCGACGACGCGGACGATGCCTGCCAGCGCGCGGTGGAGATCGTTCTCACCAAGGCGCCGCGCCTCGAGCCCCGCCGCCTCGCCGCTTGGGCCCGCGTCGTCACCCGTCGCGAGGCGCTCGCCGTGCGACGCTCGCGCGAGCGGCTCCTGACCGGCGTCGCGACGGAGGAGGCGGGGGTCGCGATCGAGCGGATGCCGTCGGAGCGTCCCGGCGCTGCGGAGCTCGCCGAGCGGCGCGAGCGAGCGCTCGCCTCGCTGCGGGCGCTCGCCGCGCTCAAGCCCGACGAACGGCGAGCGATCGTGCTCCAGGCCCGCGGCTACTCCTACGTCGAGATCTGCTCGATGACGGGGTGGACCTACACGAAAGTCAACCGCTGCCTGGCCGAGGGCCGGGCGAAGCTGCGGGCCCGCGCGGCGGTGTGACGGCTGCTTTCTGAGCTGTGTGATCGCCGGCCCGGCGTCGGCCCGCCGCTCGCACCTGTGTGAGGTGAGGGCCTAGGCTTGGCGTGTGGTTGTCGGGGAGCGGTTCGCGTGGGCCCACGTTCCGAAGACGGGAGGCGACGCCACTCAGGCGATGTTCGAGTCGGTGCCGGGACTGGTCGTGTTCGCCGATCCGACCGATTCGAATGACAAGCACCTCGCGTTCTCCAACCGCAGGGAGCTCGTGGGCGGCAAGCTCCTGGTGATGAACATCCGCCGCCTACCGGCCTGGATCCTCAGCGCCTCCCACCACAACGCTCGGGCGGGAATTCACCCGGAATACCGTCCGCTGCCGATGCCATCGCCCGAGGAGATGGCGGAGAACACCGAGGGCAGCGGAGCGCTCTGGTGGATGACCGACGGCGGCCAGATCCGGATCGACCGCTGGCTTCGCACCGAGCATCTCGAGGAGGATGTCCTCAGCCTCTTGAAGGATCTTGGGGCGGCGAGCCCCGGGGTCGTCCGGCTCGTCGGCGCCGTCGGGCGCCGAAACGCAGCGAGCTACGACCACGACCTCGCCACCCACTTCAGCGCCACACAGATCCGCCAGATGTACGAGCGCAACCCTCTGTGGGCGGAGATCGAGCGCTCCACATTCGGGAACCTTCTCTGCGACTAGTTGACCTGTTCCAAGGATCAGGCCGAGGGCAGTTCAAGCGGGCCGGGATCGAGCGTCCTCAGCCGCCGCTGCCGTGCGGGCCGCGTCCGGTGCCCGCCGGATACGAGACCCAGCGCGGCTCGTCGAGGATCCGCCGCAGCGCGCGGCGGGCGGCGGGGTAGTGGCTGATGTCGTAGACGCTGTTGGCGTAGGTCGAGCGGTAGTAGACGAGCATCCGGACCCGCGGTCGCTCCCGCGCCCAGCGAAACAGCCAGCGGACGAACGCCCCGTTCGGATCGCCGTCCCAGGGCGAGTACTCGCCGAT
>JBKPNB010000208.1:0-7400 GCA_046732395.1 Actinomycetota bacterium
GCCTCGGGCTGCGCGCGTCCGATCGAGATCGCCGCCGCCGAGCCGGCTGCTCCGGCGGCGAGCGCCATCAGCGCCCGCCCCGCCCCGCCGCCTTCGCTGGATCCGAGCGACGGGCTGCCCGGACCGGTTTCGGTCAACGCCAGCGCCCCGACCGCGAGGAGCACCTCGTGCTCGCCGGTCGCGGGCTTGAAGCCCTCGTTCCACACCGCCGTACGCAGCGCGGTGATCATCACCGCCGACAGCCCGGCGGCGGCGAGCGGCGTGGCGAGGCCCAGCGCGACGAGGACGCCGCCGCCGGCCTCGGTCGCGCCGGCGGCGATGGCGTTGCGCCGGCCCGGCCGCAGTCCGAGCGATTCGAAGAACTGCCCGGTCCCGTCCGGCCCGTAGCCGCCGAACCAGCCGAACAGCTTCTGGGTGCCGTGAACGAAGAAGGTGCCGCCGATCGTCAACCGAAGCAGAACTCGCCCGAGGTCCATCGCGCCCTCGTTACCCCGATCGGGTCGGATCGACGCGCCGCGTCGCGGGCCGGCGCGGTCGGTCCGGCTCTCAGGGCTGGAGGCTGAACGGCGGGTAGCGGTCCGTGATCAGCAGGAACGCGTATGCCCCGACGCGGTTGTGCCAGCGGATGACGCCCTCGATGAAGTCGAATAGCGAGCGCGGATAGCGGCCGGTGAAAAGGATCGCGAACCAGGCGAAGATCGCGGCGAAGATCGCGCCGATCGTCAGGAAGAAGAGCACGATGTAGTGGGGGATCGCCAGCAGCCACTTGACGATTGGAAGCCCACGGCTGAGCTCGCGCTCGGCGTCGGGATAGGGGAAGTCGAGGTGGACGGCCTGCTCTTCGTCGGTCGACGGGTAGCGGTCGTCCATGAGTGCGAGGTAGACGCCGATCCGGTTGCTGAACCGGGTCAGCTGGAGGTTCCAGTCGTACCACCAGCGCGGGTACTTCTTGCGGAACAGCAGCATCAGCAGGACGGGGATGAAGAGGATCCCGATGGCGCCGCCGGCGTAACGGGCGCCGTGGGCTCCCCAGTCGGTCGCATAGCTGCCGCCCTCGAGCGTGGAGGCGAGGATCGCGATCGGGATGATCGCGAAGATGCGAAAGGCGGTGCTGAGGCGGTTGAGGCTGCGGTCGGGATAGTCGACCGAGAACGTGAGCGGATAGTTGTGGCCGCCCACCGGGGGCGGCGCGGCCTGGCCCGGCGGCGGCGGCGGTGGCGGCGGTTGCGCTGAGCTCTCCATTGAGGCGCGCTTTCGACGCGGCCGGCGGCTTTCCTGTTCCGGCACCCGGCGAGGAGAGCGATTCGCCAGCAAGATGCCGGGTCCAGTGATCGTCGCGGTGATCGCAGACACGCATCTGCCGCGGGGCAGCCGGCGCCTGCCGGCAGCGTGCGTTGACGCCATCGCCGCCGCCGATCTGTTGCTTCACGCGGGCGATGTCGCCACCGCCTCGGCGCTGGCCGACATCCGATCGATTGGCCCTCCGGTCGCGGCGGTCTCGGGCAACGTCGACGACGCCGAGCTTCGCCGCGAGTTGCCCGCGAGTCTCGAGCTGACCATCGAGGGCGTGAACCTCGGCGTGATCCACGACGCTGGGCCCGCCCGGGGCCGGCTCGCGCGCATGCGTCGCCAGTTCCCGGGCGCCGACGCGGTCATCTTCGGCCATACCCACTCGCCGGCCCTCCTCGGGGAATCGGGCTTTCAGCTGTTCAATCCCGGGAGCCCGACCGAGCGCCGCCGCGCTCCATACCGCGCGATGGGAGTGGTCGAGGTCAAGGACGGGCGAGTCACCTTCCAGCACATCGCCTTCTAGCGACCGGCCGCCGAAGGCGTCACCGAGTCAGGTCGAGGTCGGGGCCGAGCCGCTGCGCGAAGGCCGCCACCAACCGTGCGGCGCGCTCGACATCGTCGAGCGAGACGAGCTCGGTCGGCGTGTGCATGTAGCGAAGCGGGATCGAGACGAGCCCGGCGGCCACCCCGGCGCGGCTGATGTAGGCGGCGTCGGCGTCGGTGTGCGTCTGACCGGCGGAGACCTCGATCGAGAAGTCGATGCCCTCGGCCTCGGCGGTCTCGACGAGGAGCTCGAAGACCCGCGGGCTGATCGTCGACCCGCGATTGAGCGCCGGGCCGCCCCCGAGGCGAGCCTCGCCGCCCTCCTTCGGGTCGCCTCCGGGGACGTCGGTGGCGTGGGTCACGTCGACCGCCAGCGCGACCGCCGGTTCGAGCGCGAAAGTGCTCGTCCGCGCGCCGGCGAAGTCGCCGACCTCCTCCTGGACGGCGGCGATGGCGAGGACGTCGCCGGGGGCGCCGCCGGCCTCGGAGACGAGGCGGGCGGCCTCGAGCGCGACGTAGGCGCCGAGCCGATTGTCGAGCGCGCGGGAGACGAGCCTGCCGTTCGGCAGCTCGAGCGGCTCGGCGGCGACGACCGCGGCATCGCCGATCCGCACGAGCCCGAGCGCCTCCTCGCGACTGCCCGCGCCGATGTCGATGTGAAGCTCGTCGAGCTCGGTCGGCTTCCCTTCGTCCCCCGGCTTCGGGCGCTTCGCGTAGCGCCGCGCGACGACGCCGGGGATCGGCCCCGCGCGGGTGAGGATCTCGATCCGCTGGCCCCGCAGCACCTCCGCGCGCCAGCCGCCGATGCCGCGGAAGTAGAGGAAGCCGTCGTCGTCGATGTGGGTGACGATCAGGCCGATCTCATCGATGTGGCCGAGGACGGCCAGCCGCGGCCCGTCGCCGATGCCGCGGACGCGCGCGACCGACGATCCCATCGCGTCGCTCGAGGCGTCCGCGAAGTCCGCCGCGGCCTCGCGCCACACCTGCGACGGGGCGGCCTCGTACCCGGAAGGCCCGGCGGCGGTGAGGAGGCTGCGGAGGAGCGCCGGGACGGGCACCCGGGGAACTAAATCATCTCATCGATCAGCGATTCGGCGACGCAGCGCATCGGGCTTGGTAGCCTCATCCGGCGCCGCAATGATCCGCCGGCAGGATCGGCGAGGCGAGGCGCTTCATCCAAGACAAGACGAGCCGCCGCGCGACAGGTCGCCGACGATCTCGACTTGGAAGACAACGAAGGGCGTTCCGGGCGATGGTCGATTTTGTCTGTGAGAGAGATTCGGAACGGCGACTGCAGCGCTCGCGCGCGGAGGGGCGCCGATCGTGACTGCGTCTCCGGCGGTCGGACCGGCGAGCCTGGCGGCCTTCGCCCGCCCCAGGCTCTACCGCAGCCTCCTCGACCTCATGACGTCGGTCGTTCCCTTCCTGCTGCTGTCGGCGCTCATGTACTGGTCCCTCGATGTCTCCTACCTGCTGACGCTGGCGATCGCGGTTCCGGCCGGCGGCTTTCTGGTCCGCACGTTCATCGTCTTCCACGACTGCGCCCACGGCTCGTTCTTCCGCTCCTCGGCCGCGAACACCTGGGTCGGTCGCTTCTGCGGACTCTTGGTGTTCGCGCCGTTCGCCGCCTGGCGACACGAGCACGCCGTCCATCACGCGACCTCGGGCGACCTCGACCGCAGGGGGATTGGCGACGTCCCGACGCTGACGGTCGCCGAGTACGAGGCGATGTCGCTCCCGAAGCGGATCGGCTACCGCGCGTTTCGGAACCCCCTCGTCATGTTCGGGCTCGGACCGATCTTCGCGATGATCCTCGCACCGCGTTTCATCTCGTTGTCGGCGCGTTCACGACTCGTTCGCAGCGTTGGCCTCACGAACCTCGCGCTGGCGGCCGTCGTCGGCGGTCTCTGCGTGCTCGTGGGTTGGCAGGATTTCCTACTCGTCTGGGGCCCACCGGCGCTGATCGCGGGGAGCGTCGGGGTCTGGCTCTTCTATGTCCAGCACCAGTTCGAGGACACCTACTGGGAGAGCTCAGGGGAATGGAGCTACGCCGACGCGGCGCTACGCGGCAGCTCGTACCTGCGCCTGCCGCAGCCGCTCCAGTTCTTCACCGGCAACATCGGCCTCCACCACGTCCATCATCTGAGCACTCGGGTGCCGAACTACAACCTCCAGCGTGCCCACGACGAGACGCCGATCCTGCAATCGGTGCCGACGCTGAGTCTCTGGGATGGCCTCCGAGCCGCGCGGCTCAAGCTCTGGGATGAGGAGAGCGGCAAGCTCGTCGGCTTCTCTGCGCTCCGTCGTCAGCCCGACGCGTCGCTCACCCTCAGCGACGCGACGTGAGCGGGATTGAGTCCTACCGGCTTGCCGGAGGCGGTCTCGGTGAACCATGCGAGCCGGGACTGGCCGGATCGAGCGGCGTCCGAGAGGATTTTCTCCGCCTCCTCGATACCGGTCGCAAGTTGGAAGACGTCGCCGTTCAGCATGCGGATCTCACAGGTCGCCATCGGCTGATGGTAGGCGGATGATGTCCGGGTGGCCGGCCGCGACGACCTCGAGTTCACCTACTCGCTGATCGACCGCATCTTCCGGCTCAGCCTGGGCGAGCTCGCGGACTTCAGTGGCGCCAAATACGACGGCGACTTCACGCTCACGCTTGCGGAGGCCCAGCGACGCAAGCACGAATACGTCGCAGAGCAGATCCGGATCGGCCCCGGGCGCCGGATCCTCGACCTCGGCTGCGGCTGGGGACCGCTGCTCGACTACATCCGCGGCCGCGGCGGCGTCGGGGTAGGCCTAACCCTGTCATCGGCGCAGGTCGCCGCCTGCCGGCGCCACCGGCTCGACGCCCGCCTCGCCGACGCCCGCCGAGTCAGCCGCGAGAGTCTCGGCGGATTCGACGGCGTCGCGAGCCTCGGCGCGTTCGAGCACTTCTGCTCGCCCGAGGACTACCGGAGCGGTCGCCAGGAGCGGGTGTATCGCGACCTCTTCGCTCGGATCGCCGGCTTGCTGCCGGGGCGCGGGCGGCTCTACCTGCAAACGATGGTGTTCGGCCGGAAGATGATCCCGGTCGACGAGATCGACATCGACGCCCGGCGCGACTCCGATGCCTGGTATCTGGCGCTGATGGGACGCCAGTTTCCGGGTTCGTTCCTGCCGTTCGGCCACGAGCAGATCGCCCGCTGCGCCGAGCCGGAGTTCAGCGTGGTCGCGAACGTCAGCGGACGCCTCGACTACATCGAGACGATCCGCCAGTGGCGGCAGCGCTTCGCGGCGCGGAGCGTCCACAAGACGCTGCTGAAGCTGCGGCTCCTGCCTCGATGGCTCACCAGCGCGGATTTCCGCCTTGCGTTCACCTCGGGGGTGAGCGCCAACAGCGTCTGCTTCGAGCGCGAGCTGCTCGATCACCGCAGGATCACGCTCGAGAAGCGCGCCTGACCGCTGGGATTCTCACCCGAGAGCGGCGACGGGCGTCGGGTGACGAGGTCGGGACGCGCTATCGTCGGAGACACACCAGCCGGGGGTAGGTCCCGGCTCAAACAGTGTCAGCGCTCCTCGTTCTCGGTTCATAGCCTTCGCGGTCCGCGGGCACCTCACCGTGGAGGAGGACATGGCAGCAGGAACCGTGAAGTGGTTCAGCGACGAGAAGGGCTTCGGGTTCATCACGCCTGACGACGGCTCGGAGGATGTGTTCGTGCATCAGAGCGCGATCCGCTCCGAGGGCTTCCGCTCTCTGAACGAAGGCGCCAAGGTCACCTACGAGGCAGAGGCCGGGAACAAGGGCCCGCGCGCGACCAACGTCCGCGCGACGTAGCGACGTAGAGGCGTTCGACCAAGTGCCGGAGCACAGGCGCAGCGATCGCGGCCGGCGGGGTCTGTTCGCGCGCGTCATCGAACGCCGGCGGCTGGAGAAGACGCCGACGGCGAATGAGGAGGCGGCGAGCCGCCTCGATGAGGGGAGCAGCGACCTGCTCGACCGGCGGATCGCTTCGCTTGAGTCGCGCCTCGATCACCTCGAGTCGCTCGTCGAGGGCCTGCAGGACGCGGTGCACCGCGACTCCGCTCGGCACGAGCGGGAGATCCGCGACCTCGAGGAGCGGACGGCCCCGGGGCAGATGTCCCGCTCGCTGGCCGAGCATGACCGCGAGCACGGGCTCTGAGCCGGATCGCGATGACCCCGCCTCTTAGAAGGGCGCGGCTCAAAGGGTGAGCCAGGTGAGTCGTAGTTGGACCTGCGATCGCTGTGGGGTGAGGACAAGCTTCTCGCCCGGCTCGGCCGAGCCGGTCGATCCCGCTGGCTGGGCCGAGGTCGACGGGCAATGGCGCTGTCTTGCCTGCCGCCGGGCGGTCGTGGTCGATGCAGCCGGCGCCGGGTCGGGAGCCGCCCGGCGGGCGCTCGCCGAGTTCGAGCTCCTGCGCGACCCCTCCGCATCCGATCGGGCGATCGCCAAGCGGATCAAGTGCGCGACGAGCTCGGTGACGCCGATCCGCGCCCACCTGCGGGCGGCCGGCCGGCTGGATCGCGCGGAGTAGCCGCGGCCGGCCGCGATGATGATCGCGGCCCGGCCCACCCGAACGGGCCTGCTGGTGGCGCGCCCGTCGCTCCCGTGGTCCTGGGCAGTAGCGTCAGATGTGCACCGAGATCCCGAGCGGAGAGGAGGAGGAATGCATGCACGTATGACCCGCTACGAGGGTGCCGCACCCGAGGCCATCGAGGATGCCCTGCAGAGCAAGAAGGGCGTCTTGCCGACCGAGTTCGGGCAGACCGAGGGCATGAAGGGAGCCATGTTCCTTATCGACCGGCAGAACGGCACCATCGTCGTGATCTCCCTTTGGAGCGACGAGGAGGCGATGCGAGCGAGCGAGGACGAGGCGACTCGCGTGCGCGAGCAGGTGACCGCCCCTGGCGAGACGGCGTCGGTGGAGCGCTGGGAGGTGGCGCTGTTGAATGTCGAACAGGCGGGCGAGCTCCGCTGAAAACGCAGCATGACCAGGCCTCCCCCTGGATGGCGCGCGTCGCTGAGGCGCTCGCTGCCGTCTAGTCGAGCGCTTGTCGTCCGCGTCTGGACGGCCGGGTCCGCAGGCCGGAGGCTCTCGGGGCCCGGCAGGCAAACGCGCTGATCAGGCCGGGCGCTCGGACTCGGCCTCGAGCTGCGCGTAGTGGCCGCCGGCTGCGCGCAGCTCCGCGGGTGAGCCCTGCTCGACGACGTGCCCAGCGTCCAGCACCACAACGCGGGTGGCGTCTCGGATGGTGCTCAGCCGGTGGGCGACGACCAGCGAGGTGCGCCCGGCGAGCAGCCGCGCGAGGCCGCGCTGGACGCGCGCCTCCGTGGCGACGTCGATGCTCGACGTGGCCTCGTCGAGCACGAGGATCCGGGGGTCGACGATTATCGCCCGCGCCAGCGAGACGAGCTGGCGCTGGCCACCGGAGAGTCGCTCGCCGCGCTCGCCGACCTCGGTGTCGAGGCCGTGGGGCAGGCGCTCGAACACCTCGAGCGCGTCGACCGCTTCAGCGGCGGCGCGCACCTCGTCCGCGCTCGCGCCGGGCCGGGCCCAGGCGATGT